>JAOPVN010000255.1 GCA_025966175.1 Modestobacter sp.
ACCGCCTGCGCCGCGGCCTCAGGCGCCCGGGCAGGCACCCGGCGCGGCGCGTTCCTCCGCCCCGGCCCGCACTCCCGGCCAGAACGGCAGCGCCCCGCGGTCACCTGCCGCGGCGTCGCCTGCACCGGCCCAGGCCCGCTCGTCGGCTCCGGTGTGGTCCGACCAGCCGGCAGCCGGTCCCCGTCCGGCCGCGGGGCTGGCCGGCCCGGCCTCCCCGGTGCGGGAGCCCACCCCCGCGCGGGTCCCCTCGCCGGCGCCGTCCCGCGAGACGCGGGACTCCGTGGCCGAGCGCATGTCGTCGACGGGGCCGGTCGGCGGACGCGCGGACGTCGCACCGCCCCCCGTGCGCCACGGGCGCCGCAAGAGCGACACCGGGGCCTCCGAGGCCACCGAGGAGCCCATCACGCCGCAGGGGCGTGGACCCTCGACCTCGGCCATCCCGTCGTTGGGGGCCGCCGCCCGCGGCCGCCAGGCCGAGGCGCACCCCGTCACCGGTCCCATCCCGGTGCGGAACGGCGCGCAGCGGTCCGCGGCGGACGAGCCCGAGGAGCCGCTGACCGGGCGGGAGAGCGCGGTCGCCTGGGCACGGTTCGCCGGGGAGCTCGTCGTCGCCCTCGCGGTCGGCGTGGGTCTGTACTTCGCCTTCACCGTGCTCTGGGAGCTGATGCCCTACGTCGCCCTCGTCGCGGCGCCGGTCACGGTGACCGCGCTGGTCGCCGGCGTGGCCACCTGGCGGCAGCGTCAGGGGCAGGGGGCACTGGGGGTGCGGCTGCTTGCGGTGCTGCTGCTGGCCGGCACCGTGCTGGTCATCGCCCCCGCCGCCGGGCTGCTCGCCGGCTGACCGGCCGCCACCTCACCCGGCGGCGAACTGCGCCACGATCGTCCGGCCGAAGGCGGGCAGGTCGTCGGGCTTGCGGCTGGTCGTCAGGTTGCCGTCGACGACGACCTCCTCGTCCACCCACTTGGCGCCGGCGTTGCGCAGGTCGGTCTGAAGCGAGGGCCAGGACGTCATGCGGCGGCCGCGCACCACGTCTGCCTCGGCGAGCACCCACGTCGCATGACAGATGGCTGCGACCGGCTTCCCGGCGTCGAAGAAGGCCGTCACGAACGCCACGGCACCGGCGTCGGCCCGGACGAAGTCGCCGTTGATGACCCCACCGGGCAGGACCAGGGCGTCGAAGGACGCCGGGTCGGCGTCGGCGACGGCCAGATCGACGGTCTTCTCGTCGCCCTTGTCGATGTGGTCGTAGGCGGTGATGGTGCCCATCTCCAGGCTGATCATCTGGGGTTGTGCGCCCGCGTCCACCAGGGCCTGCCAGGGCTGGTCGAGCTCGACCTGCTCGACCCCGTCGGTGGCCAGGACCGCGATCCGCTTGCCGTTCAGTTCTCCGGACATGAGGTCGCGCTACCCCGTCCTCCCACAGCACACCCAGCCGGGCACTACCGTCGCGGGCATGATCACCGCGGGGCGCACGGGTCTGGCCATCATCGGCGGCGGCAAGATCGGCGAGGCGTTGCTCGCCGGCCTGGTCCGGCAGGCCGGCAGCGGGGACGGCCTCCTGGTCGTCGAGCGCAGCCCGCAGCGGGCCGCTGAGCTGGCCGCCCGGCACGGGGTCACCGCGGTCGACCTCGCCGAGGCGGCGACCCGTGCCCGGGTGCTCCTGGTGGCGGTGAAGCCGCAGGACATCGATGGGCTGCTGGCGCTGCTGGCCCCGCACGTGACGCCGGAGCACCTGGTCGTCTCGGTGGCCGCGGGCGTGCCGACGGCCCGCATCGAGGGCATCCTGCCGGCCGGGACGCCGGTCGTGCGGGTCATGCCCAACACCCCCGCTCTGGTCGACGCCGGGATGAGCGTCATCTCCGCCGGCGCCCACGCCACCGACCAGCACCTCGACGAGGCCGCGGCCCGGCTCGCACCGGTGGGCCAGGTCCGCCGCGGCCCGGAGAGCCAGCAGGACGCCGTCACGGCTCTGTCGGGCAGTGGTCCGGCGTACTTCTTCTTCCTGGTCGAGGCGATGATCGACGCCGGGATCCTGCTCGGCCTGCCGCGCAGCCTGGCCGCCGACCTGATCGTCCAGACCGCCTACGGGTCCGCGGTCATGCTGCGCGACTCCGGGGAGCACCCGGTGCAGCTGAGGGAGGCCGTCACCAGTCCGGGCGGGACGACGATCGCCGCGATCCGGGAGCTGGAGCGGCACGGCGTGCGGGCGGCGCTGATCGACGCCATCGAGGCGGCCCACGACCGCTCGGTCGAGCTGGGACGCCGGGCGGACTGACCGGCTGCCCACACGGCGTCCACCGGCGGGGCGCGCACCGTGTGTCACAGCTCGCACCACCTGAATCACAAGCATGTAGTTATCCACAGAAATCTGTGGACAGTCAGTGCTCAGGGCAAGTCGACTTGGGGACAACACGCCGTTACTGGTGTGTCACGCGGTGTCTCTGTCCACTTGTGCCCAGGACGGACCGGTCCGCCTGTCCGTTTCACCCATCGCTTCTGTCACTCCGGTCGCCATATGGTCTTTTCCAGCACGAACGTGTCACGCCCGCCGGTGGGGAAGCCGGTGGCCGCGAAACGTGCTGAGACCGGAGACGATCAACGTGACCATGCCCCAGCGCGCCACCATCCAGACCTCCCGCCCGGGTGTCCCGGCACCGCGTCCGGTGGGGCGGCCCATCTCGGCCGCCTCGCTGTCGCGCCCCGTGCCCGCGGCGCACCCGGCCGCCATGCCCGTCGGTCGTCCGGCCCCCGTGCCGGCCCCCCGCGCCGCCGTGGCGTTCCTGACCGTCGCCGAGGTCGCCGCGCTCATGCGGGTCTCGAAGATGACCGTCTACCGCCTCGTCCACGGTGGCGAGCTCTCCGCCGTCCGCGTGGGCCGCTCCTTCCGGGTCCCCGAGCGCGCCGTGCACGAGTACCTGCGCGACGCCTACACCGACATCGCCTGAACAAGGACCACCTCGCCCCCCACCCTTCGCAGGCTCAGGGTGGGTCCCTGCGAGGCGGCCGTTCCAGCTCGTTCGCACCCGGCCGGGTAGTCTCGTGCGCTGAGCGGTCCCTCCCCTGTGAGGGGCGGGCCGCGCACGAGCTGATCACCTCGCACGGTGCCCGGCGTGACCGACCTGGTCACCGCCCCGGCCACTGCGCGACCTCGACGTCGGGAGCAGGACATGGGTTCGGTCATCAAGAAGCGCCGCAAGCGGATGGCGAAGAAGAAGCACCGCAAGCTCCTCAAGAAGACCCGCGT
>JAOPVN010000256.1 GCA_025966175.1 Modestobacter sp.
CGCCAGCCGCTGCCGGGTCAGCCGACCAGGACGGTCAGCGGGGGCGGGTGGTGCGGTCGACCAGGTCGATCGCGGTGCAGAGGCCGAGCCCGAGCGCGCGTCCGCTGGTGGAGCCGGTCGCCAGCAGTGCCCGGATCGCCGGTGCCAGCGCTCCGTCACCGACCAGACCGCGCAGGACGGCGGCGAACTCACCACTGACCCGACCCGCGGCGGCGTGCCGCAGCAATGCCCGGGACAGCTCGGTGGTGCGGCCCGCGGCCAGTGCGGTCACCCCGGCGCCGAACCGCTCCGCGGCAGGGTGCCCGAGCAGGACCAGCCCGGCGGTGGTGCCGGCCAGCACGTCGTCGCCGGCCGGGGTCAGCCCCGGGCCCAGCCCGATCAGCCGGGTCGCGGTGCGCAGCGCGGCGTCGAGGTCGGCGCGACGAACGGCGCCGCGCAGCGCGGCCAGCGGACCGCTCGGGCCGCTGGGCAGCCCGGGCAGGACGAAGGCGCTGTGCGGCACGCCCTCGCCGTACAGCGCGGCGCGCAGCTGGCGGACGCCCTCGGGCAGCAGCGCCGGCCGGGCGGTGGGCAGCTTGGGCCGCGGGTCCCACCAGGCAGCCGCGCTCACGGTCAGGTCCCCGACGACCAGCCGGCCACCGCCGACCCGGGCAGGGGCACCGCTGGGCACCGCCACCAGCGGGCGGCCGTTGGAGGGCCGGAACAGCACGCAGCCCAGCGGCAGCCGGGCGGCGTCGGAGGTCAGCACGCCCACGACGTCGGGGCCGTGCGTCGTCTGGACGGTGAGGTAGACCGCCGCGGGCACACTGAGCAGCACCCGTGCCGAGCGCACCGGTCCGCGCAGCAGCTCGGCGACGCCGGTGCTGGCCTGGGCCGGCACGGACGCGCGGCTGCCCGGCGACCCGTGCGGGTCGGAGGTGTGTGCGAGGTGGATCGTGGGTACGCCGGCTCGTGCCGCCCGCCCAGGGCGCGTGGCCCGATGAGTCGTGGTCTCCTGAGCGCCGGCGGCGGTCTGTCCGCCGGTGCTTTCGTTGATGGTGCGCATGTGCCCTCCACCCGTGCGGTCGACGGCAGCCGCCTGCGTGCCCGGCCCCGTCCCGGTTCTGCTCGTCCGGACGGAGGGAGTCCGATCCCGCGGTGATACGGGTCGGCCTACCATCCGTGCCGGCACAGGTTCCGGATGACGAACCTAAGTGGCGCGTCCCCCAGGCCTGTATGGCGATTCTCGCCAAGCGTGGCTTCTGCCGTCCAGAGACGTCTGACAGAATCTCGTGCAGATGTCTCGTGCACGGCGTTTTGGGGGTACGTACAGTGACTGAACGTGAGGCATCCGTGACATACGCTGCGCACAGCGATCGGGCCGCCACTTTCAGTACTGTGCCGGCCTCGTTGGAGCCGGTGCTCTCCCAGGTGCCGCCGGCCGACCGGAGCGCTCTGCAGGACAGCATGGGGCTCACCGTCGACCAGCTGCTGCAGCTGCCGGGGCTGGAGGGCACCGTGGTCGTGGGCGGGGCGACCGGCACCCGCCGCATCGTCCGGCACGTCACCGTCGACGACCCCGCCGACCCGCTCGGTGGCTCGGGCCCCGACGTCCTCGTCGTCCTCGCCTCCCGGCTGCCGCAGGGCGACCCGGCACAGAGCCGGGCCCTGATCGAGCGGCTGCACCGCGGTGGCAACGGCGCGCTGGCCTACCGCTCCGAGGTGGGTCCGGGCAACGCGGCGGGGGAGGTGCCCGCCGAGGTGCTCGCCGAGGCCGACCGGCGCGGATTCCCGGTCCTCGTGCTGCCGAGCTCCACCCGGCTGGACGAGGTCGTCGCCGAGGTGCTCGGCGCGATCATCGACAAGCAGACCCAGGCGCTCTCGCTCGCCAACCGGATGCACAACCAGTTCATCGACGTCGCGCTGTCCGGCGGTGGACTGATGGAGGTCACCACCCAGGTGTCGACCTTCCTGTCGGGCGCGGCGGTGCTGGGTCTGGGCCCGGACCGCGAGGTCGCCACCAGTGCCGGCCCCCCGGAGGAGGTCGCCGAGATCCGGGACTGGCTGTGGCTGCTCGACGCCGCGGCCGACGACGCCTTCGCCGACCTCACGCCGTCCCGGCGACTGTCGGGCAACCGCGCCGACCAGAGCGTGGTCACCCCGGCCGAGGTGCTGGCCGACGCCGACCTGTCACCGGCCGACGGCATCCTGCTGGTCCCCGGGCACCACGAGCTCCCCGGCGGGGTGGGGGAGTACGCCGTCGCCCCGATCATGGCCGGCGAGCAACGCCACGGCTGGCTGGTCGCGGTCAACCGGCACGGGCCGATGCTGCTCGGCGCCGGCGCCGTCCTCGAGCAGGCCGCGGTGATCGCGGCCCTGTCGGAGATCCGGTCCCAGGCGGTGCACTCGGTCGAGCTGCGGTTCCAGGGTGACCTGGTGCGGCGCCTGGTCGGCGGGGTCGTCGGGCACACCGAGCGGACGCTGGCCTACACCCGGTCCTTCGGCTGGCGGCTGGACGGGCCGGTCGTCGTCCTGGTCAGCGGGACGGAGACGGTGGCCGACGCCAGCGCCGACCCGACCCGCGCACTGGACGTGCTGGACCGGCTGGCGGACGGCTGGCGCGCCGCGGTGGACGCCGAGGTGGCCGGCGCGGCCGTGGCCGGCCTGGCGACCGAGATCGTCACGGTGCTCCCGCTGGACGGGCGCACCCCCGAGGAGCTCTCCGCCCTGGTCGCCGCGGTGACCGCCCGGGTCAACGCGCGGCTGCGCCGGGTCGGCCGGCTGCTGGGCACCGGGATCGGGCGCCCGGCGGAGTCGCTCTCCGCGCTGGCCGAGGCCTACCAGCAGGCGCAGCGGGCGCTGGTGGTCGGCCAGGAGATCCATGGCGGACACGCGGTCACCCACTTCGACCAGCTGGGCGTCTTCCGGCTGCTGTCGCTGATCCCGGACAGCAACGAGTTGCGCTCCTACGTCGACGAGGTGCTCGGGCCACTGGCCGACTCCGGCGACCTGGACTCCACCGACCTGCGGGAAACCCTGCGAGTACTCCTGGAGACCAACCTCAACGTCGCCGAGTCCGCTCGGCGACTGCACTTTCACTACAACACGATGCGGTACCGGATCGGCAAGCTGGAGCGGTTGCTCGGGCCGTTCACCACCGACCCGACGCTGCGGCTGAACCTGCTGCTGGCGCTGCACGCGGCCCGGATGCGCGGACTCGACCAGCCGCACCGCCCGCCGCTGGAGAGCCTCGCCGCGACGGTCCTCGACGAGGGACTCGAGTCACTGGGCTGAGTCGGGCGTGTTACGGCGTGTCCCACCAGGCGCGCCGTGACGGGAACGTGTCCGCCAGACCCCTGGTGCGGGCGCCCGCGGTCTGCCACTGTGCGATTCCTCAGCGCTGAGCTACTTCGTTCGGCGGCCCGGTGGAGGAGGACCTGATGGCGTTCGGCTGGAAGCTCTACGGGGATGGCAAGACCCCGCCCGTCGGAGAGTCGGTGGCACCCGACGAACGGCTGTCCTGGCCGCGCACGATCGGCATCGGCGCCCAGCACGTGGTCGCCATGTTCGGGGCGACGTTCGTCTTCCCGCTGATCATGGGCCTGGACGCGAACCTGGCGATCATGATGAGCGGGATCGCGACGATCGTCTTCCTGCTCATCGTGCAGGGGAAGGTGCCCAGCTACCTGGGCACCAGCGCGGCCTTCGTCGGTGGCGTCCTCGCCATCCGGGCCAACGGCGGCGGCGACGCCGACGTCGTCGGCGCGATCCTGGTCTCCGGCGTCGTGCTGGCGCTGGTCGGGCTGCTGATCAACGCGCTGGGGCCGCGGGCGATCAACGCCGTGCTGCCCCCGGCGGTCACCGGTGCGGTCGTCCTGATCATCGGGTTCAACCTCGCCCCCGTGGTGGCGAACACCTACTGGCCGCAGGACCAGTGGGTCGGACTGGCCACGATGATCTTCGTCATCATCGCCTCGCTGGTGCTGCGCGGGTTCTGGGCCCGAATCTCCATCCTGCTCGGCCTGGTCTTCGGCTACCTGCTGTCCGCGCTGCTGGACGTCACGACCGGCCCGATCACCTCCGTCCTCGGCGGCGCCACCGAAGCCACCACGCACGACCGGCTGGACCTCTCCGGTGTGCACTCCGCCGACTGGATCGGGCTGCCGAACTTCACCGCACCGCACTTCTCGGTCAACTTCAGCTTGCTGGTGCTGCCTGCGGTGATCGCGCTGATCGCCGAGAACGCCGGGCACGTGAAGGCCGTCGCGGCGATGACCAAGCGCGACCTGGACCCGGTGCTGGGGCGGGCGATCTTCGCCGACGGCGTGGGCACCGTGCTGGCCACCTCGGTCGGCGGCTCCCCGACCACCACGTACGCGGAGAACATCGGCGTCATGGCGGCCACCCGCGTGTACTCGACCGCGGCCTACTACGTCGCCGCCATCGTCGCGCTCCTGCTGGGGCTCTGCCCGAAGTTCGGCGCGCTGGTCAATGCGATCCCCGGCGGGGTGCTCGGCGGGATCACGGTGATCCTCTACGGGATGATCGGCCTGCTCGGCGCCAAGATCTGGAAGGAGAACCGGGTCGACTTCGCCAATCCGATCAACCTGGTGCCCCTCGCGGCCGGGATCATCATCGGGATCGGCAACGTCAACCTCGTGTTCAGCGACGAGTACTCCCTCGGCGGCATCGCCCTGGGCTCGATCGTGGCCGTCGTCGGCTGGCACCTGGCCCGGGCGCTCGCGCCGGCGGAGATGAAGGCGGCGCTGCTCGCCGAGGGCGGCTTCGCCGGCGGCACCGGCCCGTCGCTGGGAGCCAGCGGCGGCCACCGCGCCGACCCGGGCGGGGCGGATCCCTCCGACGTCGACCGGGCGGACACCACTCGCTGACCGCAGCACAGCACGGCACCGACCGGCCCGGCGCCGCCGCGGAGGAGCCGGGCCGGTCCGCGCGGCCGGCCGCGGTCTCCCGCAGCAGCCCGGAGGCGGGAAAGCGAACGGCGGGGGCGCACGCCGAGCTGAGC
>JAOPVN010000550.1 GCA_025966175.1 Modestobacter sp.
GCGGTGCCGCACCTGGGCGAGGACGAGCGCGCCGGTCGCGGAGCCCAGGATCGGCGCAGCGTGCCGGCGCCCCGCCCGGCCGGGCCGACGACCGCCGACCGCGTCGTCGCCGACCGGTTCGCCGACGCCGACACCGATCCCGGCTGGCTCTCGGCCACCGGCCGTCCCGCGCCCACAGCGGCGACCACCGCCGGCCGGACGGCGGTGGTGGCCCCCCTGGCCGCCGAGCCGCAGGCCCCCGCCCTCGGGTCACTGGCCTCCCTCTTCGTCGACGCGCCGGCCACCGGCCCGCAGCTGTCGCGTCCCGCCGCGCCCGGTGACGAGCCGGCCACCGAGGTGCACCCCGCTCCCTCCACCGACGAGCTGCTCCGGCAGCACGACGACGACGCCGAGTCCTGGCAGTCGCCGTCCCTGCGGCACCGCACCGCCGGACCGGAGGACGGCGACGACGCCGGCCCTGGGGACCCCGACGACGCGCCGCTCGAGCACGGTGACCACCACGACGACGAGCTGGCGGCTCCGGTGACCGGGGGGCTCGAGGTCATCGTCGACGGCTCGGCCGACGAGCACGATGACCGGGACGACCTCGACGACGTCGTGCTCGGCGGCAGTTCCGGCGGAGGCGGCCGAGGTGGCCGAGGTGGCGGTGGCGGTGGCTCCGGCCGTCGCAAGCGCCGCGGCCCGATCACCGTCGTGCTGTCCCTGCTGGTGCTGATCGCCCTGGTGGCGGGGCTCGCCATCGGTGGCCTGGCCCTGTGGCGCACCATCAACCCGACGGCGGCGGACTACACCGGCAGCGGCACCGGCAGCGTGGACGTCAAGGTCGATCAGGGTGACTCGCTGCGCACCATCGCCGGCACGCTGGCGGGCGCTGACGTGATCGCCTCGACCGGCCCCTTCGAGGACGCCGCGAAGGCGAACCCGGCGGCCACCGGCATCCAGCCGGGGATCTACACGATGCGGCTGCAGATGTCGGGCAAGGCGGCGCTGGACCTGCTGCTGGACCCGGCGACCCGCCAGGTCAGCAAGGTGACGATCCCCGAGGGTCTGACCGAGGTGCAGGTGCTGCAGCGGCTGGCCGACCAGACCGGGGTGCCGCTGGAGCAGTGGCAGGCCGCGGCGGCCGACCCGGTCGCGATCGGGCTGCCGTCCTACGCCAACGGCCTGGTCGAGGGCTTCCTCTTCCCGGCGACCTACGACATCACCCCCGACCAGACGCCCGTCGATGTGCTGCGTCAGATGGTCGACGGCACCGACCAGGTGCTGAACGACCTGCAGGTCCCGGTGGAGCAGCGGCTGAGCGTGCTGACCGAGGCCAGCATCGTCCAGGCCGAGGCCGGCTCGGTCGAGGACATGGGCAAGGTGGCCCAGGTGCTGGACAACCGACTGGCCGACGGCATGCCGCTGCAGTTGGACACCACGGTGAACTACGCCAACAACAAGAGCGGCATCACCACGACCAGCGAGGACCGGCAGAACCCCTCGCCGTACAACACCTACGTGCACACCGGCCTGCCGCCGGGCGCGATCAGCAACCCCGGCGAGGAAGCGGTGCGCGCCGTGCTCAACCCGACCCCGGGTGACTGGCTGTTCTTCGTGGTCGTCAACCCCGACACCGGGGAGACCCGCTTCGCGGTGACGGCGGCCGAGCACAACCAGAACGTGCTGCTCTTCCAGCAGTGGCTGCAGGACAACCCGGGCAATTGAGCCCGCGACCCGTGGCCGGGCCGGGCCGGGCAGCAGTCCTGGGCCGGCCGGTCAGCCACTCCCTCTCGCCGCTGTTGCACCGGGCGGCGTACGCGGCCCTGGGCCTGACCGACTGGACCTACGACGCCCTGGACATCGGCGCCGAGGACCTGCCGGTCCTGCTCGCCGGGCTGGGCCCGGAGTGGCGCGGGTTCTCGGTGACCATGCCCTGCAAGCGGGCCGCGGTGGAGGTTGCCGACGAGGTCGACGAGCTGCCCCGGCTCCTGCAGGCGGCCAACACCCTGGTGCGCACCGCCGGCGGGGGCTGGCGGGCGGAGAACACCGACGTCATGGGCGTCGGCACGGCCCTGACGGTCGGTGGCGTGCAGCGGGTCGAGCACGCCGCGATCCTGGGTGCCGGCGGGACGGCGGCCGCGGCGGCCACCGCGCTCGCGTCGCTGGGCGCCCGGCAGATCGACGTCGTCGTCCGGGAGCCGGCCCGCGCCGGAGACCTGCTGCGGGTGCTGAGCACGCTCGGGGTCGCCACCGATGTGCAGCGGCTGGACCGCACCGGCACCCTGACCGCCCCGGTCGTGGTCAGCACCGTGCCGGTCGCCGGTCAGGCCGCCGTCGCGGACCTCGCCTGGTGGGCCGGCCAGACCGTGCTGGACGTCCTCTACGCCGGCTGGCCCACCCCGCTGGCGCGGCGGGTGCAGGAGGCCGGTGGCACCACGATCAGCGGGCTGGAGATGCTCTTCTGGCAGGCCACCGCGCAGGTCGAGCTGATGACCGGTCAGCCGGCGCCGATCGCGGCCATGCGCGCCGCGCTGGACGCCTGACCACCTCCGCGTGACCAGCGCGCTCGTCCTGACCGGGGCCGGCCTGGGGCTGGTGCTGGGGCCGTGGCTGGCGACGACCACGGTGCGGCTCGCCGAGCGCGACCCCACTGCCCGCCCGACGCTGCTCCGGGGGGCGCTCACCTCGGTGCTGGCCGCCGCGGCGGTCGCC
>JAOPVN010000265.1 GCA_025966175.1 Modestobacter sp.
CCTCCTCGTCGCGGCCGGACGTCCCGCGGCGCGCGGTGCGGGGCCGGTCGCCCGGGCCTCCCGCTCGCGTCGGCCACGGTGGCCCCGGCGGGGCCCTGCTCGTCGACCTGCAGGTCGACGTCGTGCATCTCCTCGTCGTCGAGCTCGGCGTCGAGCCCGTCGATGTCGTCGTCCGTGTCGTCGTCCGTGTCGTCGTGCTCGTCGTCGTGCTCGTCGTCGGCGTCCTCGGCGACGTGGACCAGCGCTGCGTCGCGGTGCCCGGCCGGGCGAGTGAACTCCACCTGCACCCGCGCCTCGCCCAGCTCCGCCCAGCTCACCGCGCGCTCGCCGGTGGCCTTGCGCACCTGCCCCTTCTTGGTCCCGCCCTTCTCCACGGCCAGCACCACCCCGCCGTCGTCCACCCGCAGCACCCGCGCGGTCAGCTGCTCGCGTGCGCCGTCGGGCCCGACGGCGACGCCGACCAGTCGGCCGAGGTTGCGCCGCCAGTGCCGCGGTGCGGTCAGCGGCCGGTCGACGCCGGGGCTGGTGACCTCCAGGACGTAGGGCGAGCGGCCCAGCGCCTCGTCCTGCGCGTCGAGCACCTCCGACAGCGCGCGGCTGAGCTCGGCCACGTCGTCGAGGCTCACGCCCTCGTCGCGGTCGATCACGACCCGCACCACGGAGCGCTGGCCGGCCGGGCGGACGACGAGCTCCTCCAGGTCGTACCCGGAAGCGGTCACCGTCGGCTCGAGCCAGCCCGTCAGCCGGGTGGTCACCACGTCGTCGGTGCGTGCACCTCGCGTGGACACCGGCTGCCTCCTGTTGTGTTCGTCTGCCAGCACTGGTCTGCGGGGCTCGCACCGGACCCGAGCCCGGTGGTCGAGCAGCCCGGCCCCCGGCGTCACTGGGGCCGCCGGCGTGCTGAGCGTGAACCGTCAGGCTACCGCCCGCCCCCGGAGTCCCACCGGCCCCGCGGAACGCCCGGTACACCGGAGCGTTCGACAGCCGCGGCGGCGGCGGGCTGCCAGGATGGACGGCGATGTCCGATCCCCTGTCCGCTTCCCCCGTCGCAGGCATGCTCAGCCGGCCGTTCACCCGGCGCACCCTGTTCGCCGCAGCGCTCGCCGGCACCGCCCTCGCCATGGTCGGGTGCACCGGCAGCGACGCAGACGTCTCCGACGCCGTCACCCCGGCGCAGGTCGATCAGCTCGCCGCGCAGGTGCAGGTGCAGGAGGAGCTGGTGGCCGCCTACGACCGGGCGTTCGCCGCCTCCCCGGAGCTCGCCCTGGCCGCCGCGGTGCTGGCCGACCAGGCCCGGGAGCAGCTGGACCGGCTGCGGGCCGCGGCGCCGGGGAACACAGCTGCGGCCGCATCCACCACGGGGCCCTCGGCGACGGCGCCGGTGGTGGATGCGGCCGGTGCCCGCGCCTACCTGCGGGCGCAGGTGGCCGCGGCCGCCGACGCCCATGCCGCCGCCTGCCCGGACTTCACCGGTGGCCGGGCGGCGATGCTGGGCAGCATCTCCGCCGGGCTGCGCGGACAGGACGGGCAGCTGGCATGACCGGTGCGGCACACGGGAGGAACCAGCATGGCTGACGACGGATCCAGCACCTCGTCCACTCCCTCGCCGACGGCTGCGGAGGACGCCGCCCTGCAGGACGCACTGGCCGCCGCGCACACCGCCATCTGGGGCTACGGGGTGGTCGGGGCAGCGCTGCCCGCCGGGGCCCGCAAGCCGGTCGTCACCGCGGAACAGGCGCACCGGGATGTGCGCGACCAGCTGGCCACGCTGCTGACCTCCCGGCAGGTCGACCCGGTGCCGGCCGAAGCGGCCTACGCGCTGCCCTTCCCGGTGCTGTCCCCCATCGATGCCGCAGCCCTGGCGGTCACGCTCGAGGAGGGGACGGCCACGGCCTGGACCTGGGTGCTGGACCAGGCCACCGAGCGGAGCACCCGCGAGCTCGGCGTGGCCGCGCTGACCGCGGCGGAGCAGCGCGCGGTGGGCTGGCGCCCGTCGGCCGGCCGGGCGCCGGTCACCAGCGCCTTCCCGGGGCTCGCCAACAGCTGAAGAAGGAAGAACCCCCTCCCCGAGCCGGCCCCGTCCAGGGGCCCACCCTGAGCTTGCGAAGGGTGGGGAGGACGGGGTCCTTCTTCAGCTGAGGGCGCCGAGGAAGGCGTCGGCGACGGTCACGGCCACGCTGCTGGACTGCCCGGCCTCCACCAGGACGGCGAAGGCGATGTCGCCCTGCGGACCGCCGAGCTGGTAGCCCATGAACCAGCCGTGCGCGTCGGGCGGGGTGTTGGAGCCGAACTCCGCGGTGCCGGTCTTGCCGTAGACCTCGCCGCGGTCGGCCAGCCCGGTGGCGGTGCCGGTGAGGACGACCTGCCGCATCATCGGGCGCAGCTGGTCCAGCACGGCTGCACTCGGACCGGTGGGGGCGGCTCCGGCAGGAGCCCCGCCGACGACCTCGACGGGGGGCGCGGGGGTACCGCTGGCGATGCCCGCGGCCACCAGCGCGAGCTGGACCGGGCTCATCAGCACCTCGCCCTGGCCGATCGCGTCGGCGGCCTTGGTCGTGCCGGTGCTGGTGGCGGGCACCGCACCGCTGAAGACCCTGACCGGCAGCTGCCAGTCGCTGCCCACCCCGTACGAGGAGGCCGCCGCCGACAGCGCGTCGTCGGGGAGGGTCAGCGCCTGCTGGATGAAGGTGGTGTTGCAGGACTCGGCGAACGCTTCCCGGAGCGGGACCGTGCCCAGGTCGAACTGGTCCTCGTTCTCGAACTCGCGGCCCTCGACCGTCGTCGTCCCGGGGCAGGGCACCGGGGTGTCGGGGGTGACGGTCCCGGCGGTGAGCAGCGCGGTCGCCGTCATCGTCTTCATGCTCGACCCCGGCGGGAACTGGCCGGACAGCGCGTTGGACGGGTTGGCCGCCTCGTTGGAGCTGACCGCCAGGATCCCCCCGGTGCCCGGCCGGACCACGACCAGGTGGGTGGCCAGCGACTGGCCGGCGACGGCGGCGTCGGCGGCGTTCTGCAGCGCCGGCACCAGCGGCGTCTGGACGGGGGTCCCGGGCACCGGGGCGACGGTGTCGATCACCTCGCCGGTGTCCTGGATGCTCTCGTCGGTGCTCACGACGCTGACGGTGAAGCCGGGGGTGCCGGCCAGCTGCTGCTGGTCGGCGCGCTGCAGCCCGGACAGACCCAGCGTGTCCCCGGCGGCGTACAGCGGCTTGCCGTCGTCGCCGGTGGCCGCGTCGATGACCTCGGCGGTGGCGTCGCCGACCCGGCCGAGCAGCGCGAGCCCGAAGCGGGACGTGGGCGCCAGCGGCCGGGTGCTGGTCGGGAAGACGGCACCGGGGAGGTCGAAGACCTGGGCGCGGATCGCCTCGAAGTCCGGCCGGCGCAGCGTGATCACCGGGACGAACTGCCCGGCCGGGGCGGCCTGCACATCCGCGGTGATCTCCGCGGCGGAGACGCCGGTGGCCGCGGCGAGCCCGGCCGCGAGCGCCGGCAGGTCGGTGACCTGCGCCGGGTCCACCCCCACGTTGACCACCTCGGTCTCGGTGAACAGGGGGGCACCGGTGGCGTCGGTGATCGGGGCCCGCTCGGGCAGCGAGCGGGCCAACTGCAGGTGCTGGCCCTCCCCCAGCGCGGGGTGGACGACGGTGGGCGCGGCGACGACCTGCCAGCCGTCGTCGCCCTCGGTGAGCGACAGGCTGGCCGGGTAGCTCCAGTCGGGGGCAGCCGCGAGGTCCCAGGTGGCCTGCCAGCCGACGGTGGCCTTGGCGTCGGTCACCTGCACCTTGCCCAGCTCGGCCGCCAGCGTCGCGTCGGGCAGGTCGGTGCCGGTCTGCTCCAGCAGCGCGCTGGTTGCCGCCGCATCGGTGGTGAGCGCGGCCGCCGCGTCGGTCTTGCCGGCGGTCCAGTCGTCGAGGAAGGCCTGCGCGGCGTTCCTGACGTCGTCGGTGGGATCGGAGGAACAGCCGGCCAGCAGCGGTGCCAGCAGCAGCACCGTCACCCCGCCCGCCGTCGTCACCCGGCGGGTCGCCCCGCGCCTGCTGCTGAACCCCGTTCGGCTGCGCACGCCGCCACCCTGGCAGATGATCGACCCCGATCCGGAACTGCGCGCCGCATCAGCCCCAGCACTCACAGATCGGGCGCGCCCGGGTTCAGAACAGGACGGAGGCGTAGGTCCCGACCTGGCGGAAGCCGACCCGGTCGTAGGCGGCTCGCGCCGCGGTGTTGTAGTCGTTGACGTACAGGCTCACGATCGGGGCGATCGCGGTGCGGGCGTACTCGACCACGGCCGCCGTCCCCCGCTGGCCGATGCCCTGACCGCGCAGCCGCGGGGCGACCCAGACACCCTGGATCTGACAGGCCGCGCGCGAGACGGCACCGACGTCTGCCTTGAACAGCACCTGGCCGTCCTCCATCCAGGCCAGCGACTGCCCGGCCCGGACCAGGTCGGCCACCCGGGCCCGGTAGGCGGCGCCGCCGTCGACCCGCGTCGGGCTGACCCCGACCTCCTCGGTGAACATCGCCACCGCGGCCGGCAGCAGGGTGTCGAGCTCACTGAGCCGCACCGGGCGCACCCGTGGCTCGGCGGGCACCGCCGGTGCGCCCTCGATCGCCAGCAGTGGCTGCCGGGCGCGCACCTCGCGGGCCGGACCCCACGAGGGAGACAGCAGCCCCCACAGCGGCACCACCGATCCCGCCGGTCCCACGATCGTCGAGCAGCGGCGGCCGGCCCGGCGGGCACGCTCGGCGAACGCCGCCGCCGCCTCCTGCTCGGTTCCCGGGCGGGCGAACGGGATCAGGTTCGCGCCGGCCAGGCAGACCGCATCCAGCCGGCGCCCGGTGTGCAGCCCCCACAGCGGCGCACCCAGGGACGCCGTCGCGGTGCCGTGGGTCTCGACCCGGCCGGCCAGCATGCAGGCGCCCACCGGGTCGGTGGCCAGCAGGTCCCGGACCGCATCCTCGTCGGCGGCGTCCAGGACCCGGGCCTGCACCGAACGCAGCACGCCGCCCCCCGTCCTCGTTCGACCGGCTGTTCGGCGGCCGGGTCAGGAGACGGTGACGACCGGAGCGCCCGAGGGCGTGCCGGTGGCGACCTGGTCGGCCGCGGAGGGCAGGGTGGCGGCGAGGCGGTGAGCCTCCTCGATCAGCGTCTCCACGATCATCGACTCGGGAACGGTCTTGACGACCTCGCCCTTGACGAAGATCTGCCCCTTGCCGTTGCCCGACGCGACGCCGAGGTCGGCCTCGCGGGCTTCACCCGGGCCATTGACGACGCAGCCCATGACGGCCACGCGCAGCGGCACCTCCATGCCCTCGAGCCCGGCGGTGACCTCGTCCGCGAGCTTGTAGACGTCGACCTGGGCGCGGCCGCAGGAGGGGCAGCTGACGATCTCCAGGCCGCGCTGGCGCAGGTTCAGCGACCCCAGGATCTGGTTGCCGACCTTCACCTCCTCCGCCGGCGGGGCGGAGAGGGAGACCCGGATCGTGTCGCCGATGCCCTGGGACAGGAGAGCACCGAAGGCGACCGCGGACTTGATGGTGCCCTGGAAGGCGGGGCCGGCCTCGGTGACGCCCAGGTGCAGCGGGTAGTCGCACTGGGCGGCCAGCAGCTCGTAGGCCCGCACCATGACGACGGGGTCGTTGTGCTTCACCGAGATCTTGATGTCGCGGAAGTCGTGCTCCTCGAACAGCGAGCACTCCCACAGCGCGGACTCGACCAGCGCCTCCGGGGTCGCCTTGCCGTACTTGGCCAGCAGCCGGCGGTCCAGCGAGCCGGCGTTGACGCCGATCCGGATGGGGATGCCGGCGTCCTTGGCGGCCCGGGCGATCTCGCCGACCTTGTCGTCGAACTTCTTGATGTTGCCCGGGTTCACCCGCACCGCCGCGCAGCCGGCGTCGATCGCGGCGAAGACGTACCGCGGCTGGAAGTGGATGTCGGCGATGACCGGGATCTGCGACTTCTTGGCGATGATCGGCAGCGCGTCGGCGTCATCGGTGTCCGGGACCGCGACGCGCACGATCTGGCAACCGGAGGCCGTCAGCTCGGCGATCTGCTGCAGCGTGGCGTTGATGTCGGCGGTCTTGGTGGTGCACATCGACTGGACGCTCACCGGGGAGTCACTGCCGACCCCGACGCCGCCCACGTTCAGCTGGCGGGTCTTGCGCCGGGGCGCGAGCACGGGCGGCGGAGATGCGGGCATGCCCAGCGAGACAGTCACGAGGTCCGATTCTCCCACTACTGCAATGTGATCGGGTTGACGATGTCGGCGACGAACAGCATGCCGCTCAGCACCAGGAAAAGCCCGGCGACGACGTAGGCGACCGGCATCAGCCGGGCGATGTCGAACGGGCCGGGGTCGGGGCGACCGCGCCAGCGGGCGACGGTGGACCGGGCCTTCTCGTACAGCGCGCCGGCGACGTGCCCGCCGTCCAGCGGGTAGATCGGCACCAGGTTGAACAGGAACAGCACCATGTTCACGCTGGCCAGCAGGCTCAGGAAGATGGAGAGCTTCTGCAGCGCGGTGACCTGGGTGAGCGCGAAGTACTCACCGGAGAGCCGGCCGACCCCGACCACGCCGATCGGCCCGTTCGGGTCTCGCTGCTCCCCCAGGAACGCCGCCCGGAACAGCTGCGGCACCCGCTCGGGGATCTGCACGAGCTTCTGCACCGACTGCGAGACGACCATCCCGAAGTAGCCCGGCACGGCGCTGATCGGCTGGCGCGCGAACCCGCTCGCCGGGGCGATGCCGACGTAGCCGGCGGTCATCGTGTCCTGGCCGGTGGCATCGGTGTAGACGGTGTTGGCGATCGGGGTGACGGTGAGGTCGCGCTGCTCGCCGCCCCGGTCGATGGTGATCGCCACCGGCTGGTCGGGATGGCTGCGGATCGCCTCCTGGACCACCGACCAGCTGTCGTAGGCCGTCGGGTCCAGCTGCTGGCCCTCGATGGCCACGATGGTGTCGCCGGGCAGTAGGCCCGCAGCGGCGGCAGGGCTCTGCTGGGCGAGCGCACAGCCGGCGGTGCCGGCCTCGCAGACCTGGCCGTCGGCGGTCACCGGGGTGGTGCAGTCGGCGTCGGAGCTCGCCCCCGCCGGCAGGACGCACGCGGGGACCTGGTCGACCTGGGTGGTGATCACGCTCGTGCCCAGCCCGACCAGGACGACGGCGAAGAAGACGACCGCGAGCACCAGGTTGTGGAAGGGGCCCGCGAACATCACGATCACCCGCTGCCACCACGGCTTCTTGTAGAAGACCCGGTCGCCGTCGGTGGGCAGCACGTCGTTGAGCGCCTGGCCGCGGACCTCGGCGATGAAGCTGCGCATCCGGGTGGCGCGCTTGCTCTCGCCCTCCTCGGCCGGCGGGATCATGCCGACGATCCGGATGTAGCCGCCCAGCGGCACGGCCTTGATGCCGAACTCGGTCTCGCCGCGGCGCCGGGAGAACACCGTCGGCCCGAAGCCGACGAAGAACTGCGGCACCCGCATGCCGAACTTCCGGGCCCAGAAGAAGTGCCCGAACTCGTGGAAGCCGATGCTGAACAGCAGGCCGACGGCGAAGGCGACGATCCCGAGGACCGACAACAGGAACCCGCTCAGCTCAGCCTCCGGCGATGGCGACGCGGGCGTGCTCCCGGGCCCACTTCTCAGCGGCCAGCACGTCCTCGACACAGGTGGGTGCGCCGAGGTCCGGCGCGGCGTCCAAGGTACGCGCGATGACCTGCACGATGGCTGTGAACGCCAGGTGTCCGGCCGCGAATGCCGCAACGGCCTCCTCGTTGGCGGCGTTGAACATCGCCGGGACGACGCCGCCGGCCTCCCCCGCCTGCCGGGCGAGCCGCACCGCCGGGAAGACCTCGTCGTCCAGCGGCATGAACTCCCACGTGCTGGCCTTCGACCAGTCCAGCGCCGGCTGCACCTCGGGCAGCCGGTCGGGCCAGGCCAGCGCGAGCGCGATGGGCAGCCGCATGTCCGGCGGGCTGGCCTGGGCGATCGTGGCGCCGTCGACGAAGGTGACCATCGAGTGCACGATCGACTGCGGGTGCACCACGACGTCGATGTCGGCGTAGGGGACGCCGAAGAGCAGGTGCGCCTCGATCAGCTCCAGCCCCTTGTTGACCAGGGTGGCGGAGTTGATCGTGACCACCGGGCCCATGTCCCAGGTGGGGTGGGCCAGCGCCTGCTCGCGGGTCACCCCGGCCAGCTCCTGGGCGCTGCGTCCACGGAACGGCCCGCCGCTGGCGGTGAGCACCAGCCGGGCGACCTCGCCCCGGGTGCCGCCGCGCAGGCACTGGGCCAGCGCTGAGTGCTCGGAGTCCACCGGCACCAGCTGCCCGGGGGCGGCGGCCGCCGTCACCAGTTCTCCCCCAGCGACCAGGGACTCCTTGTTGGCCAGCGCGACGGTGCGCCCCGCGCGCAGCGCGGACAGCGTCGGGCCGAGCCCGACCGAGCCGGTGATCCCGTTGAGGACGACGTCGGCCGGGCGGGCGGCGAGCTCCTCGGCGGCCCGCGGGCCGGCCAGGATCTCCGGCAGCGTGTAGTTCCCCTGGGCCCAGCCCCGCTGCTGGGCGGCGGCGTAGAAGGCGAGCTGCAGGTCCTGGGCCGCGGTGGCCCGGGCGACCGCGACCGTCTTCACCCCCAGCGCGAGGGCCTGCTCGGCCAGCAGGGCGACGTCACCGCCGCCGGCGGCCAGCCCGGTGATCTGCAGCCGGCCCGGGTTCTGTCGGGCGACGGCGATCGCCTGCCGCCCGACCGACCCGGTCGACCCCAGCACGGTGACCTCGCGCGGCTCGTCCACCGGCTCATCCTCCATGGGGTGATCCTCCCAGGACCCGCCGACCGGCCGTGCTGTGCCCGCCGGCCGGGCCTGTCATCATGAGCCCGTGAGTGACGCGACCGGCCGGGGACAGGGCCACCAGACCAGCGCCCGTGTGATCGAGCAGCCTGCCCGCGAGGAGGCCATCGTCCGCGCGGGCGAGACGCCCATCACGCACGAGCGCCCCGAGGACTGGGGCTGGCACGGCGAGGCGGGCAAGGCGGGCCGGATCGCCGGCTACGTCATGATCGTCTTCCTGCTCGTCATGATGGTCGGCAACCACCGGGGCCGGGTCGAGGACCTCTGGCTCATCGGCTTCGCCCTCACGATCCTCGTCTCGCTCATCTGGGACGCCCGCCGGCGGAAGAACGCCTGGCGCTCCCGCTGATCCCCCGCCGCTGACCAGCGGCACGACGCCTGCGACCGAGGCCGTCTCCCCCACGGGAGACGGCCTCGGTCGTCTGTGCCCACACATGTGCACCGACGGCCGAAGGCATCGGCAGAACCCGCCGTCGAAGTGGGCTCCAGCTGTGGACGATCTGAATGACTGTTGTGCATATTTGGGGTTCTGCACGGCGTGTCGTGGCGATCCGCTACAGCCGGAGCGGGTTCGGGCCGATAGGAATCGGCAGACAGGCCCGGGCATCCGGGCCGACCCCCTACACGGAGGACCCCGATGAGCCGCCTGTCCCGTACCCGCGTCGCCGTTGCGACCGGGCTCACCCTGGGCACGGCCTCCGCCGGCCTCCTCTTCGCCCCGGCTGCCTTCGCTGCCCCCGCCGCGCCGATTGTCGCGCCGTCGAGCACCCTCGCCCCCGGAGCCGCCTTCACCATCTCCGGCGTCGGCTGCGTCCAGGCCTCGGACACCAACGAGCCCGCCGCCGCCGTGATCACCCCGGACAGCGACGAGCCCGGAT
>JAOPVN010000271.1 GCA_025966175.1 Modestobacter sp.
TGCCTACTTCGAGCGCTTCGGCGGCATCCGCGACTACCTCGACGGGGTCGTCGACGACGCCCGGCAGTCCGGCTACACCGAGTCGACGCTGGGCCGCCGCCGCTATCTGCCCGACCTGACCAGCGACTACCGGCAGCGCCGGGAGATGGCCGAGCGGATGGCCCTCAACGCACCGATCCAGGGCTCGGCCGCCGACGTCATCAAGGTCGCGATGCTCAACGTGGAGAAGGCGATAGAGGCCGAGGGGCTGCGCTCGCGGATGCTGCTGCAGGTGCACGACGAACTGGTGCTCGAGGTGGCGCCGGGGGAGCGGGAGGTGCTGGAGACGCTGGTGCGCCGCGAGATGGCCGGCGCCGCGCAGCTCTCGGTGCCGCTGGAGGTCTCGGTCGGCTTCGGCACCAGCTGGGACGAGGCCGCGCACTGAAGAAGGACCACCCTGCCCCCCACCGCTCGCAAGCTCGCGGCGGGCCCCTGCAGGGCGGCCGTCAAGCAGTCGCGGTCCCCTCGGCCCGTCGGGGCACCTCGACGTGCGGGCGGGACTGCCAGAGCGCCCACTCCGCGCTCACGTCACCCGCGGTGCGCAACAGCTGGGGCAGGTGCTCGCCGAGGAGGCGCTCGGCCGAGGTCTCCGCCGCGTGCACGGTCACGTTCATCGCCGCGCGGACCCGGCCCTCGGCGTCCCGGACCGGCACGGCCACCGACCGGATGCCGGGGGCGAGCTCCTCGTCGGCCAGGGCCCAGCCCCGGGCCCGCACCTCGGTGAGCTCGGCGGCCAACTGCTCGGGCGACCGGCCGATGTAGGTCGGCAACCCCGCGCGGCTCGGTTCGGCCAGCGTGGCGGCCAGCTCTGCGGGGGAGAGGGCGGCCAGCAGCACCTTGCCCTGCGAGGTCTGCACCGCCGGGAACCGGGTGCCGATCTCCACCCGGAGGGTGATCAGCTTCGGCACGGCGACCCGGGCGACGTAGACGATGTCCGAGCCGTCGAGCTGGGCCATCGAGGAGGACTCCCCGGTGCGGCCGACCAGGTCCTCCAGGTGCGGCCGGGCGATGTCCCACAACCCGAGGGCGCCGACGTAGGCCATCCCGAGCGTGAGCACCTTGGGGGTGAGCTGGAAGACCCCGCCGGAGCTGCGCACGAAGCCGAGCTCCTCCAGGGTGAGCAACAGCCGCCGCGCCGTCGGGCGGGCCAGCCCGGCTGCGCCGGCCACCTCGGACAGCGTCATCGCGGGCTGCCCGGCGTCGAAGCAGGCCAGCACGTCGAGGCCGCGGGCCAGCGCCTCCACGAAATCCGGTCCGGTACCACGTCCTGCCATCGCCCCGTCGCTCCTGTCGTCGTCCTGCCGTCGAGGATGGCACGGCTCCGGCCGGCGGCCGCTCCGGCGACGGCGGGCCCCGCCCGGTCGGGTGAGCCGCCGGACCGCCCGCCGTCAGCCGGCCGACTGGTCGGTGCCGAAGACGCTGCCGCGGGCGTCGTGGGTGCTGGCCGACTTGTACTCGGTGTACGTGTACGGGTTGTCCAGCAACTCGTCGCCGGGGAGCTCGGGGTTCATCCCCTGCGCCCACGTCTCCTCCCCGAGGGTCGAGCGCAGGTGCTCGACCGTCGCGTCGACGGTCCGGCGGACCGCGCCCAGGTCAGCGCCGACCAGCCGGTGCGCCGACTTCACGACCTGTCCGTCGACGAGCACGGTGTGCACGTCCCCGCGCTGGGCCTGGAAGGCGACGTGCCCGTAGGGGTTGAGCAGCGGGAAGGACACCGGAGAGGTGTCGTTCTTGATCAGTACGACGTCGGCCTTCTTGCCCGGCTCGAGGCTGCCGATGTCGTCCCGGCCCAGCGCCCGGGCGCCACCGCGGGTCGCCCAGTCGACCACCTGCTCGGCGCGCAGGTGCACCTGGGTGACGGTCTCGCCCTTGGCGTGTGCCTCCAGGTGCTCGCGCGATCGGTCCGCGCCCAGCGTCGTCCGCATCGCGGAGAACAGGTCACTGCTCCACCACACACTCGTGTCCATCGACAGCGACACCGGGATGCCGTGCCGGCGCACCTGCCAGGTGGGCGGGTAGCCCTGGCCGGCGCTCTGCTCGGACTCCGTGGAGACCGAGATCGAGCCACCGGTCGCCGCGATCCGGTGGTAGGAGTCGGTGGACAGCGTCGCCGCGTGCACGTAGACGGTCTCCGGGGTCATGAAGCCGTGCTCGTGCATGAGCCGGATGCCCTCGTCGTTGGTCGCACCCCACACGCCGGCGTGGGTGGTGACCGGCAGCCCGAGGTCGCGGGCGGCCTCGAAGGCGGCCTTCTCCGGGAAGGCGGGGTCGCCGGTGACGTCGAAGGCGAGCTGGAGACCGAGCCGGCCCTCGTCGCGGCGGCGCTCCAGGAACGCCTGCACGGCCGGGTCGGTGGCCCACTCCCAGGGGCCGGCCTGGATGTTGCCGTAGGCGAGGACGAACCGGCCGGGGACGGCGAGCAGGGCATCGGCGGCGGCCTCGGCGTGGTCGACGGTCTGCAGCCCGTGCGACCAGTCGACGGTGGTGGTGACCCCGGCCTCCAGGGCGTCCCAGGCCGACAGCAGGTTGCCGGCGTACACGTCCTCGGGCCGGAAGGCCTTCCCGTGCTCGAGGTAGTACCAGACGAAGTACTGGGTCAGCGTCCAGTCCGCGCCGTAGCCGCGCATGGCCGTCTGCCACATGTGCCGGTGCGTGTCGATCATGCCGGGCATCACGATGCCACCGGCGGCGTCGATCTCGGCGGTGCCCTCGGGCACCTCGAGCTGCGCACCGACCGCGGCGATGCGACCGTCGACCACGAGCACGTCGGCGCCGGTCAGCACCGTGTGGGCGTCGTCCATGGTCAGCACCGTGCCGTTCCGCAGCACCACGGGCTGGCCGGCGGCCGGGACCACGACGTCGGCGTCGGGGTGGGACATGGACTCCTCCTCGAAGGTGTCACCACGCCCCGAGCGGACGATTGTCCGCACAACGGTCAGGCACGTGAACGCCCTCACCCTCGGGTGACTCGGCGCACATGTCAAGGGGACGCGATCGTCCCGTGGAGATGCGCTTGACAGGGACAGCCAGGGGTCCAAGACTCTGGCCGACGTCACCGGACAACCGTCCGTTGTCGCCGACGACGAGGGGTGTGCACAGCCGATGACGGGACCTCGGGCACTGCCCGGCGCCACTCGTGGCAGCGGCCCACTCGCCGGCCTGTTGGTGGCCGACTTCTCCCGCATCCTCGCCGGTCCGTACGCGACGATGCTGCTGGCGGACCTGGGCGCCGAGGTGGTCAAGGTCGAGGGGCCGGCCGGCGACGACACCCGCAGCTGGCAGCCCCCGGTCCGGGACGGCGTGGCGACCTACTACCTGGGCGTCAACCGGAACAAGCGCTCCGTGGCGCTGGACCTCAAGGACCCCGACGACCTGGCGGCCGCGCGTGAGCTCGCCCGCCGGGCCGACGTGGTCATCGAGAACTTCAAGACCGGCGGGCTGGGCCGGTTCGGGCTGGACTACGACTCGGTCGCCGCGACCAACCCGCGTATCGTCTACGCCTCGATCACCGGTTTCGGTGCTCAGCCCGGGGGCGCGGAGCTGCCCGGGTACGACCTCATCGTCCAGGCGATCTCGGGCCTGATGAGCCTCACCGGCGACCCCGAGGGCGAGCCGTTCCGGGCCGGCATCTCGGTGTTCGACGTCATGGCCGGGCTGCACGCGACCATCGGCGTGCTGTCCGCGTTGAACCTGCGGCACGAGACCGGCCGCGGCCAGCACGTGGAGGTCAACCTGCTCTCCTCGGCGCTGTCCGGGCTGGTCAACCACGCCAGCGCCGTCGTTGCCGGGGGCGTCGTCCCGTTCCGGATGGGCAACAGCCACCCCAGCCTGTTCCCCTACGAGCCGCTGCCGTGCGCCGACGGCGACCTGATCATCACCGCCGGCAACAACGGGCAGTTCCGCAAGCTGGTCGAGGTGCTCGGGGTCCCCGAGCTCGCCGACGACCCGCAGTTCGCCCGCAACGAGGACCGGACGGCGAACCGGGAGGAGCTGCGCCCGCTCCTCGCCGACCGGCTGCGGACCCGCTCCAAGCAGGACTGGTTCACCGACATCATCGCCGCCGGGGTGCCGTGCGGGCCGATCAACACCGTCGACCAGGGGGTGGCCTTCGCCGAGCGGATCGGGCTGGACCCAGTGGTCACGGTGGGGGAGGGCACGGCCGCCATCCCCTCGGTGCGCAACCCGATCACCTTCTCCGAGACCCCGGCGGACTACCGCCTCCCGCCCCCCGCCCTCGACGAGCACGGCGCGGAGATCCGCGCCTGGCTCACGGCGCCCGAGGAGACCGCATGAGCACCGAGCCGCCCGTCTACGAGACCGCGCTCGGGGCCTCCAGTCGCGAGTCGATCACCCTGCTCGGTTCCGACCTCGCCCGCGACGTCATGGGCACCGTCGGCTTCGGTGAGCTCGCCTTCTGGCTGGCCACCCAGCGGCGCCCCACGCCAGGGGAGACCCGGGTCTTCGAGGCCGTCCTCGCCGCGCTGGCCGAT
>JAOPVN010000282.1 GCA_025966175.1 Modestobacter sp.
CGCAGCGCGGCCAGCGGGGCGACCCGGGTCGAGGCACGGGCGGGGGCCAGCGCGGCCAGCAGGGTGGTCAGCGTGCCGACGGCGAGGCCGACCAGCACCGCGTACAGCGGCACGGAGATCCCCGACAGCGGGACGGGGGAGTCGGTCGAGCCGGCGATCGCCGAGACGGCGGCCGACAGCCCGATGCCGGCGAGCACGCCGAGGGCCGAGGCGGCGAGGCCGGTCAGGACCGCCTCGGCCAGCACGCCGCGGCGTACCTGCGTGGCGGTGGCCCCGATGCAGCGCAGCAGCGCGAGGTCGCGCGTCCGCTGGGCCAGCAGTACGGCGAAGGTGTTGGCGATGACCAGCCCGGCCACCAGCACGGCCACGGTGGCGAAGACCAGCAGCATGGTGGTGAGCCACTCGGTGCCACCGGTCAGGGCCGTGGCGGACGCCGCCGCCTGCTCGGTGCCCGTGCGGACCGTGACGTCCTGACCGGTGAGCGCAGCGCGCACCTGCTCGGCCAGCGTGCCGGCATCGGTCCCGGAGGTGCCCGCGACGCGCAGCTCCGTCGGGTCCTGGGCGCCCCAGGCGCGGACCTGCTCGGCGGTGCTGAAGACCCGGCCGTAGAGCCCGGCGGTCGGGTCGCCGCGCAGGTCCACGACGCCGGTCACGCTGGCGTCGGTCGTCGTCGCGGTGCCGTCGGCGCTGTAGCTGGTGACGGGGAGGACGTCGCCGACCGAGGCGCCGACGCGCTCGCTCACCGCGACCTCGCCCGGGCGCACCGGCAACGAGCCGGTGGCCATCTGCTGCCAGCGCAGGCCGGGGTCGGCGGCCACGGAGTCCACGAGCAGGTACTGGGCTCCGGTGCGCCCGGGGGCGACGGCCTGCACGCTGGTCTGCCAGCTCGGGTCCACGGCGCGGACGCCGTCCAGCGCGGCGAGGGCGTCGACGTCACCGGCCAGCACGGTGCCGTTCTCGGAGGTGACGACGACGTCGGTGTCGACGTACTGCGCGCCGGCCGCCTCCAGGACGGTGGCGCGGGCGGTCTGGTCGAGGACCAGGGTCGCGACCACGAAGCCCACCGCGATGACGATCGCGAGGGTGGAGGCGACCAGCCGGGCGGCGTGCGCCCGGATGCTCGCCAGCGTCACTGCTCGCATGCGGTCAGGCCCCCAGTCCGCGCAGTGCGTTGATGATCGAGTCGGTGGTGGGCTGCTGGACCTCGCCGGCCAGCGCGCCGTCGGCCAGCAGCACCACGCGGTCGGCGTAGGCCGCGGCGACCGGGTCGTGGGTCACCATGACGACGGTCTGGCCGGTCTCCCGGACGCTGGAGCGCAGCAGGTCGAGCACCTCGGCGCCGGTGGCGGAGTCCAGGTTGCCGGTGGGCTCGTCGGCGAAGACGACATCGGGCCGGGGGAGCAGCGCGCGGGCGACGGCGACCCGCTGCTGCTGGCCGCCGGAGAGCTCGTGCGGGCGGTGCCGCAGCCGGTCGCGCAGGCCCAGCCGGCCGATGACGGCGTCCATCCAGGCGCGGTCGGGCCGCTGCCCGGCCAGCTGCATCGGCAGCAGGATGTTGTCCTGCGCGTCCAGCACCGGCAGCAGGTTGAAGGACTGGAAGACGAAGCCGATCCGCTCCCGGCGCAGCCTGGTGAGCTGGTCGTCCCGCAGCCGGGTCAGCTCGGTGTCGCCCAGCCACACCTGACCCGCGCTGGCGGTGTCCAGGCCGGCCAGGCAGTGCATCAGCGTCGACTTGCCCGAGCCCGACGGGCCCATGATCGCGGTGAACGCGCCCCGGGTGAAGGCGACGTCGACACCGGCGAGCGCGTGCACGGCGGTCTCGCCGTTGCCGTAGGTCTTGCGCAGGCCGGCGGCGCGGACGGCGGCGGCCTGGTGCGAGGCGGGCGCCTCGCCGGGAACGGTGAGCACGGGGACGGACACTGCGGCCTCCAGGAGCGGTGATCAGGACGTGATCACGTTCTCGTCCGGAGGTGTCCTCCCGCGTCGGAGCGCAGGTGGTTCTCGGCGTGGGCAGTGGTGCACCTGTGGACCGACCTGGTGTCATCCCCGGGGCTGACCCGAGGAGGAGCCGGTGCTGTCCGGCCTGGTGTCGCCGAACGCCCCCGCTGCCCCCTGCGTGAGGACTGGCCGCAGCACTGTCCGGAGCGCAGCGGCGGGGACACGGACTGCCCCGGGGGCTGAGCTCAGGCCGAGGCGTCGCGCAGCAGGTCCGCCGGGGCCACCAGGCCGGTGCGGTAGGCCAGGACGACGGCCTGCACCCGGTCCCGCGAGCCGGTCTTCGCCAGCACCCGGCCCACGTGGGTCTTCACCGTCGCCTCGCTGACGAACAGCTGCCCGGCGATCTCGGTGTTGCTGGCGCCGTAGGCCATCAGCACCAGCACCTCCTTCTCCCGCGGCGTGAGCTGGGCGAGTGCGCGGGTGTCGGCCTGGGCCGGCGACCCGGCCGCGGAGCCGCGCAGCATCGGTGCCACGTGCTGCAGCAGCCGGCGGGTGGAGCTGGCCGCGATCACCGAGTCCCCGGCGTGCACGGTGCGCACCGCGGCGAGCATCTCCTCCGGCGGGGCGTCCTTGAGCAGGAAGCCGCTGGCTCCGGCGCCGATCGCGGCCACCACGTACTCGTCGAGGTCGAACGTGGTCAGCACCACGACCCGCGGCGGCTCGGGCAGCGCGGTGACCTGCCCGGTGGCGGCGATCCCGTCGGTGCCCGGCATCCGGATGTCCATGAGCACGACGTCGGCCGCTGTCCGGCGCAGCAGGTCGACCGCCGCCGCGCCGTCCCCCGCCTCGCCGACCACGGTGAGGTCGGGCTGGGAGTCGATCACCATCCGGAAGCCGGCCCGGACCAGCTGCTGGTCGTCGACGAGGACGACGCGGATCGGAGCGGGCGCGGTGCTGGTCATCGCGGGGAACGGTAGGGGAGGACGGCGTGCACGCCGAAGCCACCGCCGTGCCGGGGCGCGGCGGTCAGCCGGCCGCCGTGCAGCTGCGCGCGTTCCCGCATCCCGAGCAGGCCGTGGCCGGGGCCGGCCGGGACCGGTCCGTCCACCTCGGAGAGGGCTGCCGCGGCTCCCCGGCCGTCGTCCAGGACGGCGATCTCCAGGGCGTCGGGGCGCCACTGCACCCGCACCCAGGCGCGGCCGGCCGGGCCGGCGTGCTTGAGCACGTTGGTCAGCGACTCCTGCACGATCCGGTAGGCGGCCAGCTGGGGCCCGGC
>JAOPVN010000298.1 GCA_025966175.1 Modestobacter sp.
GTTGCCTCGCCTCTCGGCCACTCCACCGCACGCCGGGCGCCGGTCTCGCGACCAGCGCCCGGGAGTTCCGAGCGGACGACGGGATTCGAACCCGCGACCCTCACCTTGGCAAGGTGATGCTCTACCAACTGAGCCACGTCCGCGTTGCGGAGCAAGTCCGCGTTACGGGAAGAACTCTAACCGACCCGTTTTCGGGCTCCCGACCCGGGGGGCCCCGAGGGGGTCCCCGATGCCGTTCCCGCTGGTCAACAGCTCGCGGGGGAGCTCAGTGCGCGCTCGGGTTGTCGGTGCCGCCCTGCAGCAGCGCGGAGATCTCGTCGTCGACCCGCAGGGCGTCGCTCTCGGTACCGGCGGGCACGAACAGGTTGGTCTCCCGCAGGAAGTTGGCGACCACGGCACCGGACACCTCGAACAGCGCCTCGCCCGACGGCGCCCGCAGCTGCAGGAAGACCACGTCCAGCCCACCGCGGGCCGGCCACAGCCGGACGTCGCCCTCGCCGACCGGCGCGGTCAGCCCCGCCCGGAGCAGGTCGCGGCTGAGCAGCCACTCCACGCCGCCGTCCTCGTCCGGGTCGTCGTAGGGGGCGGTGTCGACGTCCTCGTCCGGTCCGCCGTCGCCGAAGCGCACGCGCACGGCGAAGGGGTCGGTGGAGTCGTAGATGAGTGCTGCCGGTACGGCCGTCCAGGACTGTGGGCCGACCAGGTGGAAGGTGGTGCGTGCGGTGCAGCCGGACCTCGGGTAGTGCGCCATGCCCCCTTAACGACCCAGAAAGCCCCGAGGTCACGCATGCTCCCGGCGTGTCGCACACCACCTGCACAATGAGTCGCACGCGGTGTCGTCCGTCACGCGATCCCCCGCGCGGCCCGATCGCCTTCTGACGCGCTGAACCGGAGTCGGGGGACGCGACGAACCCCGCATGTGACCATGGGACTCGTGACTCGACCGCCGCGCAGCCCGGAGGACAGCGCTGCTGACCTCGAGCTGGTCCGTCGGGTCGCGGCCGGCGACCAGGGCGCGGTCGACGACCTCTATCAACGGTTCCGCCGTCCGGCCTTCGCACTCGCCCGCCGGGTGCTCGGCGACGACGTGCTGGCCGAGGACGTGCTGCAGGACGTCTTCCTCGGCATCTGGCGGGATCCCGGCGCCTTCGACGGCAGCCGCGGCAGCGTCGCCTCCTGGTTGCTGGCGATGGTCCACCACAAGGCCGTGGACGCGGTGCGCCGCGAGGAGTCCCACCGGCGCCGCCGGGCACGGGCCGAGGACGACCTGGTGCTGTCGGCCCCCACGCAGACCACCGATGTCGAGGACGCCACCTGGGAGCGCCTCGTCGCCGCCCGGGTGCGGGCGGCGCTGCACGCGCTGCCCGCGCCGCAGCGGGAGGCGCTCACCCTGGCCTACTACGGCGGCTACACCCAGCGGGAGGTGGCCGCCCTCACAGACACCCCTCTGGGCACCGTGAAGACGCGCATGCTGGCAGGTATGCGCCGGCTCAAGGACACGCTGGGGACCGGGCTGCCCGGTCCCGCTCCGGCAGACGGGACGTCCCGATGAGCGCCGCCGTGGGCGGTTCCGGCGGCAACGACCGGGACGACGAGCACCGGAGCTGGGACGAGCTCGCCGTCGGCTGGGCGTTGCACGCCCTGGAGCCCGAGGACGAGACCCGCTTCACCGATCACCTGGCCGGGTGCGCGCGGTGCATGCAGACGGTCGCGGAGACCACCGAGGTCATGGCTGCGATGGCCGGTGACCTGCCGCAGACCGAGCCCTCCGAGGCGCTGCGGGAGCGGCTGCGCGCCGCGGTCGAGGAGACCCAGCAGCTGCCGTCGGCCCCGCGCCGGATCGAGCAGCCCGCCGTCCCGCCGGCCGCGCAGTCCGAGGCCGCACCGCTGTCCCGGGGGAGTGAGTTCGGCAACGTGCGGGCTCCGCTGCCGGTCCCGGCCGTCGATCGGCGGCCGGCCTGGCGCCGGGTGCTGCCGACCGCGCTGGTCGCCGCCGCCGTCGCCGCCGTGCTCTCCCTGGGTGCCTGGAACGTCGCCGTCACCAGTGACCGGGACGCTGCCCAGGCGACCGCCGCGGAGCAGGCCCGGATGCTCGACGGACTGCTGGCCCCCGGCCGGGCGACGATCGCCCCGGTCGCCGCCCAGGACGGTCAGGTGGTGGCGACCGTGGTCGCGCGCCCGGACCGGGTCCAGGTCGTCGCGACGGACCTGCCGGTCAACGACAACCACGACGAGACCTACGTCGTCTGGGGGATGGCCGACGGCCTCCCGAAGGCCCTCGGGACGTTCGACGTGGTCACTGCACAGACGGACATGCGGACCGTAGGCTCGTCGGCGACCGGGATGGACGGCTACGCCGCGTACGCCATCAGCCTCGAACCCGGTCGGCAGGCTCCGTCGTACCCGACGGACATCGTCGCGACCGGGCAGGGGACCAGCTGAGCGGACCGGACACCGTGTCGGCGCCGGGCGAGCACCTCCCGCCCGTGGACGCCGACGAGTCGCGCAGCCTGCGGGAGCGCGTCGCCGAGTCGCGGTGGCGCGGCAGGATCGCCGCACGCCGCAGCCTGGACGCCCCCTACCGGGCGGGGGTCGGTGTCGTCGGCGGCCTGATCGTCGCGGTGGGGTTCATCACCATCCCGCTGCCCGGACCCGGCTGGTTGACGGTGATCGCCGGGCTGTTCGTGCTGGCCACCGAGTTCGCCTGGGCCGAGCGGCTGCTGGAGTTCACCCGGCGCCACGTCACCCGCTGGACCGAGTGGTTGGGGCGGCAGTCGGTGCTGGTCCGCCTCGGCGTCGGCGTGCTGACCGTGGCGTTCGTCGTCGGCGCTCTCGTCGTGACGCTGCACGTCACGGGCATGCCGCACTGGGTGCCGGGGTGGGTGCCACGGTGGCACTGACCGTCTGGCAGAATTGAGCGAGTCCGGGCGATTGGCTCAGCGGTAGAGCGCTTCGTTCACACCGAAGAGGTCACTGGTTCGATCCCAGTATCGCCCACAGACACGAAGGCCCCAGGTCGCTGACCTGGGGCCTTCCGCGTTCCCGGGCGTGGGTACCGGATGCGGCGCACCATGGACGGCGATGGCCCTGGACCGCGCCGCCCGCCTGCGGGCCGCCGTGCAGCGGGACGGGCCCACCTGCATCTGGTGCGGCCGGCTGTTCACCGACCAGGTCACCCCCAGCACCGAGCACGTCGTCCCGCGGGTCAAGGGCGGGCCGTCCTGGCTGGAGAACGAGGTCGCCGCCTGCCGTCGGTGCAACTCCGAGCGCGGGCACACCGCACCCGTCGAGTGGCTGGAGGAGTGCGGGCGCCGCGGCTGGCAGCCCGACGAGCGCCGGCTGGCCCGGGTGCTCACCGCACTCGCCGCGGCGATCGCCGAGCGGGGCGGACAGCGCCGGGCACGCCCGTACCTGGACGCCCAGCTGCGCCGGTTGCGCCGCCGGGCGGGCGGCGCAACCGGTCAGCAGGTGGCCGGCTGAGCGCTAGAGGTGCTCGAGCGGGCGGGCCCGCAGTGCCGCCACCCCGCTCACCACCGCGGCCAGCAGCAGGTAGGACGCCGCCAGCCACGGGGAGCCGCCGGTGGCGGCGAGCAGCGCAGTCAGGATCAGCGGGGTGAACCCGCTGGCGTAGATGCCCCCACCCTGGAAGGCCAGCGACATGCCGGTGTAGCGGGTCCGGGTGGGAAAGACCTCGGCGAACAGCGTCGACTCCGCGCCGCTGGTGAGGCCGTAGCTGATCCCCAGCATTGCCACCAGCACGATGCCGACCACCACCACGTGCCCGGTGCCCAGCCCGGCAAAGGCCGGGAAGACGCCGAGTGCGAGCACCGCGCAGCCGATGGCGAAGACCCGGCCGCGGCCGATCCGGTCGCCCCAGGCGCCGGCGAACGGGACGACGGCGGCCTCCACGAGCGCCGCGACCGTCACCGCGACGAGCACGGGGGTGCGGTCCATGCCCACCGTCGTCACCGTGTACGTCAGTGCGAACACGCCCCAGGTGTTGAACGAGGCACCCTCCGCCCAGCGGGCCAGCAGCGTCCAGCCGAGATTGCGCCGGGACGGCGGATCGCGGAACACCTCGACGACCGGGACCCGGGCCACCTCGGCGTGCTCCTGCACCCGCCGGAACGCCGGGGTCTCCAGGACCGTGAGCCGCACGACCAGCCCGACCAGGACGAGCACGAGGCTGGAGACGAACGCGATCCGCCAGCCCCAGCTGGTGAATGCCTCGTCGTCCATCACCGAGCCGAGCAGCGCGAACGCCCCGGTTCCCAGGGCCAGGCCGAGGCCGAGGCCGACCTGGGGCGTGGCGCCGAAGAGCCCCCGGCGGCCGGGCGGGGCGTACTCGACGGCGAGCAGCACCGCCCCGCCCCACTCCCCGCCCACGGCGACGCCCTGCAGGATCCGCAGCACCACCAGCAGCACCGGGGCCCAGATGCCGATCGAGTCGTGACCGGGCAGCAGTCCGATCAGCGCGGTGGAGACCCCGGTCATCGCCATCGTCACGATCAGCGTGGTCCGGCGGCCCACCCGGTCGCCGATGTGGCCGAACAGCAGCCCGCCCAGCGGCCGGGCCAGGAAGCCGACGGCGAAGGTGGCGAAGGACAGCAGGGTCGCCACGGTCGGGTCGTCGTTCCCGTAGAAGACCGTCGGGAAGACGATCCCGGCCGCGGTGGCGAAGAGGAAGAAGTCGTACCACTCGATCGTCGTCCCGATCAGGGACGCGACCAGCACGGTGCGGACGCCGGGGTGCTTCGCCTCCGCCTGCTGCGGGGCGGCGAGGGTCGGTGCGGTCACCGGACGGCGAAGGGGATCGAGGCGGGCGCGGACGTGGCGGCCGCCGAGCCGGCCGGGGACTCCCAGAGGCCGCGGCGCTGCAGTTCGGGCAGCACGCCCTCGCCGACCCAGTACGCCTCCTCCAGGTGCGGGTGACCGGAGAGGACGAACTCGTCGACGCCCAGCGCGTGGTACTCGGCGATCCGGTCGGCGACCTCCGTGTGGCTGCCGACCAGCGCCGTGCCGGCACCGCCGCGGACCAGGCCGACGCCGGCCCACAGGTGGGGGGAGACCTCGAGGTCCGCGGCCTGGGCCGTGCCGCCGGAGTGCAGTGCCCGCATCCGCCGCTGGCCCTCCGACTCGCTGCGCGCGAGGTTGGCCTGGACCTGGTCGATCATCGCCTGCGGGATGCCGGCCAGGAGCGCCTCGGCCTGCGCCCAGGCGGCGTCGGAGGTGTCCCGCGTGATGACGTGCAGCCGGATGCCGAACCGCACCCTGCGACCGCGGGCGGCTGCCAGGCCGCGGATCCACTGGATCTTCTCGGCGACCTGCCGCGGTGGCTCGCCCCACGTCAGGTAGACGTCGCAGTGCTCGGCGGCGACCTCGCCGGCCGGCGGGGAGGAGCCGCCGAAGTAGATCGGCGGCACCGGGTCGGGCACGGTCTCCAGCCGGGCGCCGGCGACCTGGACGTGCTCGCCGTCCAGGTCGACCGTCTCCCCGCGCCACAGCCCCCGGACCACCTGGAGGAACTCCCCACAGCGGCGGTACCGGTCGTCCTTGCCGAGGAAGTCGCCGTAGGAGCGCTGCTCGGCCGGCTCGCCACCGGTGACGACGTTGAGCAGCAGCCGGCCGCCGGAGTGCCGCTGGAAGGTGGCGGCCATCTGCGCGGCCAGGGTGGGGGAGAGCAGCCCCGGCCGGAAGGCGACCAGGAACTTCAGCCGCTCGCTCGCCCCGGCCAGCATGGCCGTGGTCAGCCAGGCGTCCTCGCACCACAACCCGGCCGGGGTCAGCGCCGCCTCGAAGCCCACGGTCTCCGCAGCACGGACCACCTGGGTCAGGTAGGAGAGGCTGGCCGGGCGGGAGGCGCCGGCGGCGGTGGCGGCCATGCCGTGCCCGCCGCCGACCAGGCCGCGGGAGTCGCCGTAGGTGGGCAGGAACCAGTGCGCGGTCAGCGGGCGCCGGGGCTCGGCGTCCCCGGCGGGGGACGGGGCGACGGGGGAGGTCAGGGCAGGTGCTTCGGACACGACGTCTCCAGGACAGGGGGAGGCCGCCGCTCGGACGGGAGCGGCGCGGGAAGGGTTGGCCGACGACCGGTCGGGGTGCGCGGAACTCAGCGCAGCGCGGGGCGGGGGCGCGGACAGACCGCGCTGCCGACCCGGAGCAGGTCGACGTGGAGACGGCGGGTCAGCGCTGTGCTGCCCGTCCGGATCCCTGCCATGTCACCAGTCTTCAAAGTCGATCGGATTGGTGTCAAATCGTCGTCCGGGGTAGCCGCGTAGCGTCCTCGGGATGAGCGACGTGGTGGGCTCGGTGGCCTCGATCTCGGTCTACCCGGTCAAGTCCCTGGCCGGCAGGACGCTCCCCGCGGCCGAGGTGGACGCTGCCGGGCTGCGGGGCGACCGGGTCTACGCCGTGGTCGACGCCGACACCGGCGAGCGGGTCACGGTGAAGACGACGCCGCAGCTGCGCGAGGTGGTCGCCACCGGGGACACCGAGGCGGACACGATCACCCTGACCGAGGTGCTCGGCCGCCCGGTGCGGCTGGCCGCCTCCGCGGCGGGCCCGCAGGTCGACGCCGCCGCGGTGCACCTGGTCTCCCGGGAGGCGATCGCCCGCGCCGCGGAGGGCGACGTCCCCGAGGGCTGCTCGGCCGACGACCCGCGCGCCAACCTGCTGCTGCACCTGCCCGGCGGCGACGAGCGCTCCTGGGTGGGCCGGCAGCTGCGCGTGGGGGAGGCGGTGCTCGACGTCGTCCGCACGCCGAAGCACTGCCTGGGCGTGTACGCCGAGGTCCGCGAACCCGGCCGGGTGGCCGAGGGCGACGCCGTCCACCTGCTCGACTGACCTGTCCGCCCCGTCGAGCGGGGAGCCGGCGGCGTCGGGGACGAGCGCTCGGCTGGGTGGGCCGGGTCGTCGCCCGGGCGCGGGCGACCGGCTGGGACCTCACCGCCTGCAACCTGGGCGTGCGCCAGGAGGCCGCACCGGAGGTCCAGCACCGCCTGCTCGCCGAGGCGCGACCACGGCTCCGGGACGGCGAGGTCACCGGCCTGGTCCTCAGCACCGGGATCGACGACACCACCGTGGTGGCCGGACGCCGTCGCGTCAGGCGGCCGACACGCTGACCGCCCTGGACCGTGTCGTCGAGAGCGCGACGGACGAGCGCTGGTCGCTCCTACGAACGGCTCAGCACCCTCGTCCGGCCGGCGTTCCGGGAGTGGTTGGCGGAACTCGGACGGCACGCGTCCTGTCCTGCCGAGGAGCCGCAGCGTGCTCCGCCGGGCACTCCTCGCGGACAAGTCGCACGAGCCGGTGGCGGCGCGCGCACTAGTCTCGGAGGCCCGGCTGTCCGGCCGGATGACGAACGACCACCCTGGAGCTCCTCGTGTCGACCCCGCCCTCGCCCACCGCCGCCGCCCCGATCCGGGTGCCGGCCGGGACGACGGCCGCGCAGGCGCTCAAGGACGCAGGGGTGCCGCTGAAGGGCCCCGACGGCGCGGTCGTGGTCCGGGAGCTGTCCTCCGGGGACCTCAAGGACCTCGGCTGGGCCCCCGAGGCCGACGTCGAGGTCGACCCGGTCCCGGCCGCCAGCGCCGAGGGCCGTGCAGTCATCCGGCACTCCGCCGCGCACGTGCTCGCCCAGGCCGTGCAGGACCTGTTCCCCGGCACCCGGCTGGGCATCGGCCCGCCGGTGGAGAACGGCTTCTACTACGACTTCGATCCGGAGCGGCCGTTCACCCCGGAAGACCTGCAGGCGCTGGAGAAGCGCATGCAGGAGATCGTCCGGGCCGGGCAGAACTTCCGCCGCCGGAAGATCAGTGACGACGAGGCCCGGGCCGAGCTGGCGCACGAGCCGTACAAGCTCGAGCTGTTCGGGCTCAAGGGCGGCGCGTCCGACGACGACGGCTCCTCGGTCGAGGTCGGCGGCGCGCAGCTGACCATGTACGACAACCTGGACGCCCGCACCGGCGACCGGGTCTGGACCGACCTGTGCCGCGGACCGCACCTGCCGCGCACCTCGAACATCCCGGCGTTCTCCCTCACCCGCAGCGCCGCCGCGTACTGGCGGGGGAGCGAGAAGAACCCGCAGCTGCAGCGGGTCTACGGCACCGCGTGGGAGAGCAAGGACGCGCACAAGGCGTACCTGGAGCACCTGGCCGAGGCCGAGCGGCGCGACCACCGCCGGCTCGGCGCCGAGCTGGACCTGTTCAGCTTCCCCGACGAGATCGGCTCCGGCCTGGTGGTCTTCCACCCCAAGGGTGGGGTCATCAAGCGGGAGATGGAGGACTACGTCCGTCGTCGGCACATCGAGGAGGGCTTCGACTACGTCGGCACCCCGCACATCAGCAAGGCTCAGCTGTTCGAGACCTCGGGGCACCTGCCGTACTACGCGGACACCATGTTCCCGCCGATGGAGCTGGAGAACGCGGAGTACTACCTCAAGGCCATGAACTGCCCGATGCACAACCTGATCTTCCGGTCGCGCGGGCGGTCCTACCGCGAGCTGCCGCTGCGGTTCTTCGAGTTCGGATCGGTCTACCGCTACGAGAAGTCCGGGGTCGTGCACGGCCTCACCCGGGTCCGGGGTCTCACCCAGGACGACTCGCACAGCTACGTGACCCCGGAGCAGGCACCGGGGGAGATCCGGCACCTGCTGGCCTTCGTGCTCGGGTTGCTGCGCGACTTCGGCCTCGACGACTACTACCTCGAGCTGTCCACCCGCGGGGACGACCCGGAGAAGCAGGCCAAGTTCATCGGGTCCGAGGAGGAATGGGCGCGGGCCACCGCCGTCCTCGAGGACGCGGCGAAGGAGACCGGACTGGAGTTGGTGCCCGACCCAGGCGGCGCCGCCTTCTACGGCCCCAAGATCTCCGTGCAGGCCCGCGACGCGATCGGCCGCACCTGGCAGATGTCGACCATCCAGTACGACTTCAACCAGCCGGCCCGGTTCGGTCTGGAGTACTCCTCCGCCGACGGTGGCCGGGCGCAGCCGGTGATGATCCACTCGGCGAAGTTCGGCTCCATCGAGCGGTTCTTCGGCGTGCTCACCGAGCACTACGCAGGCGCCTTCCCGGCCTGGCTGGCGCCGGTGCAGGTCGTCGGCATCCCGATCACCGACGAGCAGATCCCCTACCTGACCGACGTGGCCCTCCGGTTGAAGCAGCAGGGGATCCGGGTCGAGATCGACGACTCCGACGAGCGGATGCAGAAGAAGATCCGCACCGCCAGCAAGCAGAAGATCCCCTTCGTCCTTCTCGCCGGCGCCACTGACGCCGAGGCCGGCGCCGTCTCCTTCCGGTACCGCGACGGCTCCCAGCGCAACGGCGTCCCCGTCGCCGACGCGGTGCAGCTGGTCGCCGACTGGATCAGCTCGCGGGCGAACGCCGACCCCTCGGCCGAGACGGCTGCCGGATGAGCGACGGCGGGCCGACAACGCCGTTCGAGCACCTCTGGACGCCGTACCGCATGGCCTACATCCGGGGTGAGGGCAAGCCCACGGGTGCTCACGACTGCCCGTTCTGCGTCATCCCGGCCATGAGCGACGAGGAGGGGCTGATCGTGGCCCGGGGGACGACGGTCTTCGCCGTCCTCAACCTCTATCCGTACAACGCCGGGCACCTGATGCTGGTGCCGTACCGGCACGTGCCCGACTACACCGACCTCACCTCGGACGAGGTCGCCGAGCTGGGCGCGTTCACCCAGACGGCGATGCGCACGGTGCGGGCGGTCACCGGCGCCCACGGATTCAACATCGGCATGAACCAGGGGTCGGTCGCCGGCGCCGGGATCGCCGACCACCTGCACCAGCACGCCGTGC
>JAOPVN010000315.1 GCA_025966175.1 Modestobacter sp.
AGCAGCGCGCCGGCCAGCGGGCCGAGCCGGGCCTCGGTCGCCTCGTCGGGCTCGCCCACGACCCGGCCCTCGCCGCCGGCGCCGCGGTCGGCCGCCTCGCCGATCTCCCGGACCGTCGGGTTCTGGCCGCTGACGCCCAGGTAGTACGAGCCGGGGGCGGCGTCGGCCACCGCCCGGGCGTAGAGCCGGCCCAGGTCGTCGGCGAACACCGTCGTCCAGTGCTGCTCACCGCTGCCAGGCAGGACCAGCGCGCCGTCATCGGTGCGCGGGCCGCCCTTCACCACGTTCGGCAGCCCCTGGCCGCGGCCGTGCACGATGCCGGGGGCGATCACGACCGAGCGCACGCCCTCGGCGGCCGCGGCGCGGACCCGGGCGTCCAGCGGGAGCCGCCAGGCGGTCAGCTGCGGCGGGTCGAACGGGGTGTCCTCGTCGATGACGCCCGCACCGTGCACCCACACGCCGCTGGTGTGCACGTAGGCCTTGCCGCTGCCGGCCAGGGCGGGGAGCACGGCGTCCAGCAGGGCGGCGTCCCGGTCGGCGTCCTTCCCGTCGGAGCCGGCGGCGGTGTGGACGAACGCGTCGGCGCTGCGGGCGGCACCGGCCAGCACGGCCGGGTCGTCCACGTCGCCGCGGACGACCGTCGCGCCGGCGCCCTCCAGCGCCGAGGCGGAGCGGTCGCTGCGCGCGAGCGCGTGCACGGTGTGCCCGTCCGCGAGGAGCGCGCGGAGGACTGCGGATCCGACGAGACCGGTGCCACCGGTGAGGAAGACGTCCATGCCGGGCACCAAGCCGTCGGCGGGGTCGGGTGTTCCCCGTCGCAGCTCAGAAGCGGCGCAGCGGCCCGATCCGCATCACCGTGCTGAGCAACGCCTCCATCGGGTGCCGCTGCGGGCGCTGCACCTCGGCCGGCCAGTCGGGCACCAGGTCGGGATCCGCGTCGGCGGTGGCCACTTCGGCCACCCGCCCCTGCAGTCGGGCCCGTACCTCCTCGGCCGAATAGGCCCGCCGATGGCGTTCGTGGCGGACGAGAACCGCGCCGGTGGCGGCTACGCCGACGATCCCGGCGACTCCGAGCAGCTTGGAGAGGCGCATGAGCCGTTACGGTAGTGGTGTGGCTCACTCCCGTGTTGTGTCGCGTACGTCTTCGGGTGCCCTGTCGCTGCACGATGCGGTGGAGCTGACCCGCACGGGTGACGTCTGGGTGTTCCGCGGCGGGACCTTCGCCGACCGGGCCATCCAGACGGTCACCAACGCCCCGGTGAACCACGTCGGGATGGCCGTGGTCATCGAGGACCTGCCGCCCCTGCTGTGGCATGCCGAGCTGGGGCACTCCCTGACCGACGTGTGGTCCGGGCGCCACCAGCGCGGCGTCCAGCTGCACGACCTGTCCGACGCGGTGTGCGTCTGGAAGAAGCGGTACGGGCAGCAGGGCTGGCTGCGGCAGCTGGTCGGCCCGGCCGACGACGGCGGGGTGACCCGGGAGATGGAGGACGCCGTCCTGCGCACCATCGCCCGGCTGGACGGCAAGCCGTTCCCCACCACCCGGCACCTCGCCCGCGGCTGGGTCAACGGCAAGCTGCGCCGGCACCAGACGAACGACACGGTCTTCTGCGCCGAGCTGGTCGCCACCACCTACACCGCGATGGGGCTGCTGTCGAAGGACCGGCCGCTGAACGCCTACGACCCGGGCAGCTTCTGGTCCGGTGACGACCTCCCGCTCATCGGTGCCGAGCTCGGCGCCGAGATCCAGGTCGACGTCCCCGCCGGACCGGAGTGCGGCTAGGGACCGAGTGCGGCTGGAGCGTCAGACCGCGACCCAGCGGTTGACCAGGGCGACGATCGCGTCCTGCTGCGCGGCCAGCTGAGCCGGGTCCCCGAGGGTCAGCACGGCCCGGTCGGTGGCGACCCAGCGCAGCAGGCCGGTGTCGTCACCGAACTCGAAGCCCGCCGTCTCCTGCGGCTTCGCGCCACGGTGGAACACCAGCTGCAGGTGGTCGGCGGGGAAGAGCCGGAAGGTCACCCGGTCCTCCCCGCGGGAGCAGAAGCTGGGTGCCTTCCACTTCACGTGCTCGGTGAGCTCGTCGTTCGACGCCATGATCGCCGCGCGGAGGCGTCGGACGTCGTCCGCCCGCGGGTGGTCCAGGTCGGCGAGGAACTCATCGACGGTCGGGTTCTGCGCCATGCCGCCCACCTTGCCGCACGGCACCGACGGTTCAGCTGTCGCCGGGCCGGTCCACGACGTCGGCCGGCACCAGCCGGCCGCTGATCAGGTCGGCGGCGACGGAGTCCAGCGATCTGTTGCCGGCGTAGGCGTGGGCGCGCAGCAGCGCCAGCGCTTCCGGGGCGCCCAGGCCCAGTGCGATGCTCGTCCGGCCGACCGCCTGCCAGACCGCCGCCCGGCGCAGCGCGGGCGGGCTGCTCAGCCAGTCCGGCCCCGCGGCCGCCGACCAGTCCGACCACATCGCCGCGTCGCCGAGCGCGGAGAGGACCAGGTCGCCGACGGTCACGGCGTCGAAGACGTCGAGCCGGGCCACGGCGCCCGCGTCGCGGAAGAACAGGTTCAGCGCCCCCGAGATCGGCCCGCGCAGCGGCAGCGAGACGATCCCGTGGAACGGGGTGGTGGTCAGCAGCAGGTCGGCGAAGGCCGGCCAGCGGCGCCGGATGTCCTGCTCGACCACGAACACCGGCTGGCCGGACTCGTGGGCGAGCAGGCAGGGTCCGCTGCCGACGGTGAACTGCAGCCGCTCGGCGCGCGCGGCGTCCGGGGAGCTCGCGCCGAGCGGCGAGCGGCCGTGCGGGCCGGACAGCACGCTGATCCCGGCCCCCTCGGCCGCCAGCAG
>JAOPVN010000354.1 GCA_025966175.1 Modestobacter sp.
CGCCGAGCTGGCCGCACGGGCCGGCCAGGCGCCGAGCGGCGCCGGTCGCGGCCGCAGCCGTTCCGGCCGCTGACCGCTCGCTGATCACCACGGGCTGGTGGTCGTCTCCGATCCGGATGACGACCACCAGCCCGCTCCGTTCAGTCCCCGGTCGCGGTCGGGCATGCGGACGACGACGATGATGTTGAGGACTGCACCATCCCCGTCGCGAGTGAGGTCGTCATGCGCCTGCCCATCACCCCCAGCGAGATCGCACCGCGCATCGCCACCGGCGCGTTCATCCTGAACTCCGGCCTCGGCAAGCGCGGGGCCGACCCGGGAACGGCGGCCGGCCTGCACGGCTTCGCCGCTGGCACCTACCCGTTCCTCAAGAAGGTGCCGGCGCCGACCTTCGCCAAGGCACTGTCGACCGCCGAGATCGCGATCGGTGTCGCCCTGCTGACCCCGTTCGTCCCCACCGCCGTCGCCGGCGCGGCGCTCACCGGCTTCTCGGGCGGGCTGCTCGGGCTGTACCTCCGCACGCCCGGGATGACCAAGCCCGGCAAGAGCGTGGCCCCCACCCAGGAGGGGCTGATGCTGTCCAAGGACGTGTGGATGTTCGGCATCGGCATCGGGCTGCTGACCGAGGGCCTGCTGGGCAAGAAGGAGACCCGCACGGCGAAGGCGAAGAAGACCACCAAGCGGGCCGCCCGCAAGGCGACGAGGACGACCACGAAGAAGGCCGCGAAGCTCGCCGCGACCAGCAAGGCGCTGGGCAGCAAGGCGCGCGAGGCCGTCGCCGCCTGAACAAGGACCGGCCGCCGTCGGCTCAGCCGACGGCCGCCAGCAGCTCCCGCACGAGCTCGGCGACGTCGGCGGGCCGGGTCTGCGGTGTCATGTGCGCCGCCCCGGCCAGTTCGACCAGCCGGCCCTGCGGCGTGCACCCGGCCAGGTGCACGGCCCAGTCGTGCGGGCACAGGGCGTCCCGCTCACCGCGGACGACGATGACCGGAACGTCGACCCGGCGCAGCCGCTCGTCGATCGGGTCGTCAGCAGTGCGCCGCCACAGGGCCGCCATGGCGACCGGCCCGGTGCGCAGCCACTGCGCCAGGATCAGCGGCAGCTGCCACCAGGGCTCCCGCACCGCGGTGCGCACCCAGCGCGCGGCGAGCACGAGCAGCCGGCGCATCCGCGGATCGGTCGTGGGACCGAGCAGCACGACGCCGGTCACCCGCGGGTCCCGCTCAGCCGCGGCGACGACGATCTGGCAGCTCTGCGAGTGACCGACCAGCACCACCGGATCGGGTCCCAGAGTCGCGAGCAGTCGTCCGACGAGCTCCTCCAGCGTGCCGATGGGGCTCCGCAGCCCCATCCCGGGCAGAATGACGACGCCTCCGCCGACGCGCCGTCGCAGCCGTGTGGAGGACCGCTCGTCCAGCCCCATGCCAGGGACGAGCAGGATCTCGGGAACAGCCGCCGCGTGCGCAGCGCTGTCCTGGGTACGGCTCATGCCACCCACCGGGGTGGGGCGAGCGCACGAACCCACAGCGCGGTGGGATGATGAGTCATCATGACGACATATCAGGAGGCACCGTGACCACCGCGACCCAGCCCACCGGACAGCGACCCCGGGTCGTCATCGTCGGGTCGGGGTTCGGCGGTCTCTTCGCCGCCCAGCGGCTGAAGAGGGCCCCTGTCGACGTCACGCTGATCGGGAAGACCACGCACCACCTCTTCCAGCCGCTGCTCTACCAAGTGGCCACCGGCATCCTCTCCGAGGGTGAGATCGCCCCGGCCACCCGGGAGATCCTCAAGTCCCAGGACAACGCCCGGGTCGTGCTGGGCGAGGTCACCGCCATCGACCTGAACGCGCGGACCGTCACCTCCACCGTCCTCGGCCGCACCACCGTGCACGAGTACGACGAGCTCATCGTGGCCGCCGGCGCCGGTCAGTCCTACTTCGGCAACGACCAGTTCGCCGAGTTCGCCCCGGGCATGAAGAGCATCGACGACGCCCTCGAGCTGCGCGGCCGGATCTTCGGTGCGTTCGAGCTCGCCGAGCTGGCCACCGACCCGCGGGAGATCGACCGGCTGCTGACCTTCGTCGTCGTCGGCGCCGGGCCGACCGGTGTGGAGATGGCCGGGCAGATCGCCGAGCTGGCCCGCCGCACCCTGCGCAAGGACTTCCGGGAGATCGACCCGACGAGCGCGCGGGTGATCCTGCTGGACGCCGCGCCGCAGGTACTGCCGCCCTTCGGCGAGCTCGGCCACAAGGCCCACAAGCAGCTCAACGAGATCGGCGTCGAGGTCCAGCTCGGGGCGATGGTCACCGACGTCGACGCCGACGGCCTCGTGGTCAAGGACGCCGACGGCCACGAGCGCCGGATCAACGCCGCCACCAAGATCTGGGCCGCCGGTGTGCAGGCCAGCCCGCTCGGCAAGCTGCTGGGCGACCAGTCCGGTGCCGCGGTCGACCGCGCCGGCCGCATCTCGGTGCAGCCCGACCTGACCCTGCCCGGGCACCCGGAGGTGCACGTGGTCGGCGACATGATGTCGCTCAACCGGCTCCCCGGCGTCGCCCAGGTGGCGATCCAGGGCGGCCGCTTCGCGGCGGACGCCATCAAGCAGCGCATCGCCGGGCGGCCGACGAAGCCGGAGTTCCACTACTTCGACAAGGGCAGCATGGCGACGATCTCGCGGTTCCACGCGGTCGCCGACATCGGCAAGCTCAAGTTCAGCGGCTTCATCGCCTGGGTGCTGTGGCTCGTCGTCCACCTGATGTACATCGTCGGCTTCAAGAGCCGGATCACCACGGTGCTGCACTGGGTGGTCAGCTTCCTCGGTCGCGGCCGCTCGCAGCGGACCACGACCCAGCAGCAGGTCTACGGCCGGCTCGCGCTGGAGCAGCTCGGCTCGCACTTCGAGGCCTCCAAGACCGGCGGGCAGCAGGACGAGCGGGTGCCGGTCGACGCCACCGGGCGCGAGTCCGCCTGACCCCAGGACCCTCACCCCAGGACCACGACGAAAGGCCCCGGCCCCCGCAGCGGCGGGGACCGGGGCCTTCGTCGTCAGGGCCTCAGTACGGGTAGACCGGCAGGTCCCCGCGCACCGTCACCCACTGGGTCTCGGTGAACGCCTCGATGTTGGCCTGCGGGCCGCCGTGCCGGGAGCCGGTGCCCGACGCACCCACGCCACCGAACGGGGCGACCGCCTCGTCGTTGACCGTCTGGTCGTTGATGTGCACCAGGCCGGCCGGGATCCGCTCGGCCAGCTGCAGGCCGGCGTACACGTCGCGGGTCAGGATGCCGAGCGAGAGCCCGTACTCGGTGCCGGCGGCCAGCGCCGCGACCTCGTCGACCGAGGAGAACGGCGTCACCGGGGCGACCGGGCCGAAGATCTCCTGCTGGTAGGCCGGGGCGTGCACCGGGACGTCGCCGAGCACCGTGGGCCGGTAGAACAGCCCCTCGTAGGTGCCACCGGTGCGCACCGTGGCGCCGGCCTCGACGCTGGAGGTCACCAGCCCGTGCACCCGGTCGCGCTGGTTGGCGTCGATGATCGGCCCGAGCGCGACCTGGTCGCGGAACGGGTCGCCGACCGGCAGGTGCTCCACCTTGCTGGCCAGGATCGCGGTGTACTCCTCGGCGATCGACTCGTGCACCAGGTGCCGGCTGGTCGCCATGCAGATCTGCCCGGAGTGCGCGAACGTGCCCCACGCGCCGACCGAGGCGGC
>JAOPVN010000371.1 GCA_025966175.1 Modestobacter sp.
CGGAGGCCTGGCGGGCCATGACCACCGGTGTGGACCGGCTCGGCCGCGCGGTGCAGGAGGAGTACGGCCTCTCCATCGCCTTCCACCCGCACGCGGAGAGCCACGTCGGCTACCAGGCCGACATCGAGCGGTTCCTGGCCGACACCGACCAGACCTACGTGCCGCTGTGCCTGGACACCGGTCACGTCAGCTACTACAAGGGCGACAACCTCGACCTGATCCGCCGCTATCCGGAACGGATCGGATACCTGCACCTCAAGCAGGTCGACCCCGCGGTCGTCGACCGGGTGCTCGCCGAGGACATCACCTGGCCCGACGCCGTGCGGCTGGGCGCGATGACCGAGCCGCCGCTGGGCGTGCCGGACTACCCGCCGCTGTTGCAGGCCGTCGAGGACCTCGGCCTGGACGTGTTCGCGATCGTCGAGCACGACCTCTACCCCTGCGCCCCCGACGTGCCGCTGCCGATCGCCCAGCGCACCCACCGCTACCTCCGTGCCTGCGGACTGCGGTCCCTGGAGCTGGGCACCCCGAAGACCGTCGCGGCCGCTGCGGAGGACCGGGCATGACCACCGCCGAGACCGTCGCCGGTGTGCTGCCGGAGCTCGCCGACGTCCCCTCCGGCGAGCTGCGCGTCGCCGTCCTCGGCGTCGGGATGATGGGCGCCGACCACGTGGCCCGACTGCACAGCCGCATCTCCGGCGCCCGGGTGGTGGCCGTCAGCGACGCCTTCGTGGAGAAGGCCGAGCAGGTCGCCGCCGACGTGCCCGGCTGCCGGGTGATCGCCGACCCGCTGGCTGCGATCGGCGACCCGGAGGTCGACGCCGTGCTCATCGCCACCCCCGGCCAGTTCCACGAGGGGCAGGTGCTGGCCTGCATCGGCCGAGGCATCCCGGTGCTGTGCGAGAAGCCGCTGACCATGGACGCGGCGAGCTCGCTGGCCCTCGTCCGGGCCGAGGACTCCTACGCCGCTCGTACCGGCCGGCGGCTGGTCCAGGTGGGCTTCATGCGCCGCTTCGACCCCGAGTACGCGCAGCTGCGCACGCTGATCGTCTCCGGGGACATCGGTGAGCCGCTGGTGGTGCACTGCGCGCACCGCAACGCCGCCGTCCCGCCGCACTTCACCAGCGAGATGATGATCACCGACTCGGTGGTGCACGAGGTCGACGTCGCGAGATTCCTGCTCGACGAGGAGATCGCCGCGGTCACCGTGCTGCGGCCCAGGCCGAGCCGGCACGCGGTCGCCGGCCAGTCCGACCCGCTGCTGGTGGTGTTCGAGATGGCCAGCGGCCGGATCGTCGACGTGGAGTGCTTCGTCAGCACCGGGGTCGCCTACGAGGTGCGCACCGAGGTGGTCGCCGAGGACGGCAGCGCCACGATCGGCCTGGACCTCGGCCTGGTCCTGCAGACCGGTGGCTCGCCGCGGGCGTCGCGGAGCACCGGCCTCGCACCCGACTTCCGGGAGCGGTTCGGCCGCGCCTACGACATCGAGGTCCAGCGCTGGGTGGACGCCGCCCGCCGCTGCACCATCGACGGGCCGGGGGTGTGGGACGGCTACGCCGCCTCAGCGGTCTGCACGGCAGGCGTGGCGGCCCTGCGCTCGGGGCAGCGCACCGAGGTCGGGCTGGCGCAGCGATGAGGATCGCGCTGGACCCACAGATGCTGCGGACGACGCCGCTGCTGGAGCTGCCCGACGCGGTGGCGTCACTGGGCTACGAGTGGATGGAGCTCTCGCCCCGGGCGGACTTCATCCCGTTCTTCCAGCACCCACGGGTCGACCTGGCCACCGTCCGCGCGTTCCGGTCCCGGCTGAACGCCGCCGGGGTCGGGGTCACCTCGCTGCTGCCGGTGATGCGCTGGTCGGGCCCCGGTGAGATCGAGCGGCAGGCCGCCGTCCGGTACTGGAAGCGGGCGATCGAGATCTGCGTCGAGCTGGGCGTGGACACGATGAACTCGGAGTTCAACGGACGCCCCGAGGCCCCCGAGCTGGCCGAGGCGATGTTCTGGCGGTCGATGGAGGAGCTGCTGCCGGTCTTCGAGCGGGAGGGGGTGCGGCTCGCGCTGGAACCCCACCCGGACGACTTCGTCGAACTGGGGCACCCCGCGATCGACCTGATCCGCGGCATCGACTCGCCGCTGGTGTCCTTCCTCTACTGCGCGCCGCACACCTTCCACCAGGGCGACGACGCCCCGGGGGTCGTGGCGCACGCCGGCGAGCTGCTCAGCCACGTGCACGTCGCCGACTCGATGGACCACACCGCCTCCGACGGGCTGCGCTACATCACCAACCCGCCGGGCAATCCGGTCCGCGTCCACCAGCACATGGAGGTCGGCCGCGGCGACGTCGACTTCGACGAGCTCTTCTCGGCCCTCGCCGGCATCGGCTTCGACGGCGTCCTCACCACCTGCGTCTTCGGGTGGGACGACCAGGCGCGGGAGTCCGGCGTCCGGATGCTCGATGCGATCCGCCAGCTGGTCACCAAGCACTTCCCCGACGGCACGAGTCCCTGACCCGTCCCGCCCACCCCCGACCCCGACCCCGACCCCGAGAGAGGCACCCCATGCCCACCCGCATCCCCCACTGGATCGACGGCGCCGTGCGCGCGGGCACCAGCGGCCGCACCTCGCCGGTCACCGACCCGGCGACCGGCGAGGTCACCGGCGAGGTCGCCCTGGCCGGCGTCGAGGAGGTCGACGCCGCCGTCGCCGCGGCGACCGCCGCCTTCCCGGCCTGGCGGGACACCTCACTGACCCGGCGCAGCGCCGTGCTGTTCAGGTTCCGGGAACTGCTCAACGAGCGGAAGCCCGAGCTCGCCGCGATCATCACCGGCGAGCACGGCAAGGTGCTCGACGACGCCCTCGGCGAGGTGTCCCGCGGCCAGGAGGTCGTCGAGTTCGCCTGCGGGGTGCCGCACCTGGTCAAGGGCGGCTTCACCGAGAACGCCTCCACCGGCGTCGACGTCCACTCGGTGCGCCAGCCGCTGGGGCCGGTCGCCATCATCAGCCCGTTCAACTTCCCGGCGATGGTCCCGATGTGGTTCTTCCCGGTCGCGATCGCCACCGGCAACACCGTCGTGCTCAAGCCCAGCGAGAAGGACCCCTCGGCGGCGCTGTGGATGGCCCAGCTGTGGCAGGAGGCCGGGCTGCCCGACGGCGTCTTCAACGTCGTCCAGGGTGACAAGGTCGCCGTCGACCGGCTGCTCGAGCACCCCGACGTCCAGTCGGTGTCCTTCGTCGGCTCCACCCCGATCGCCCGGTACGTCTACGAGAACGGCACCCGGGCCGGCAAGCGGGTGCAGGCCCTCGGTGGCGCCAAGAACCACATGCTCGTGCTGCCCGACGCCGACCTGGACCTGGCCGCCGACGCCGCGGTCAACGCGGGCTTCGGCTCGGCCGGCGAGCGCTGCATGGCGATCAGCACGCTGGTCGCCGTCGGCGGGGTCGGCGACGATCTGGTCGCCCGGATCGCCGAGCGGGCCGGGACGCTGCGCACCGGCGACGGCCGCCGTGGCTGCGACATGGGACCGCTGGTCACGCGCGAGCACCGCGACCGGGTCGCCGGCTACGTCGACGCCGGCGAGGAGGCCGGCGCGAAGGTCGTCGTCGACGGGCGGGACGTGCAGCCGGACGGCGCGGAGAACGGCTTCTGGCTCGGGCCCACGGTGCTCGACCACGTGTCGACCGACATGACCGTCTACACCGACGAGATCTTCGGGCCGGTGCTGGTGGTCCTCCGGGTGGACACCTACGAGGAGGGCGTGGCGCTCATCAACGCCAACCAGTACGGCAACGGCACCGCCATCTTCACCAACGACGGCGGGGCGGCCCGGCGATTCCAGCACGAGGTGCAGGTCGGGATGATCGGGATCAACGTGCCGATCCCGGTGCCGATGGCCTACTACTCCTTCGGCGGCTGGAAGAACTCGCTGTTCGGCGACTCGCACGCGCACGGCACCGAGGGCGTGCACTTCTTCACCCGCGGCAAGGTCGTCACCTCCCGCTGGCTGGACCCCAGCCACGGCGGACTCAACCTCGGCTTCCCGAAGAACAGCTGAGAGCCGCCGGCGCCGGCGAGACCTGTCTCCGCCGGCGCCGGCCTCGCGCCCTGCCCCTGCCTCCGCTGTCCCAGTCCGCCACCTCGTCCATCGCGTCGACGGACGCCAGTCCACCGTGACCCCCAAGGCCCCGGCAGCTCCTCCCAGGGGATGACCTCGCCCTGCCCTGCCCTGCCCTGCCCAGCCCAGCCGTTCAGCCCGGGCCCGAAGGAGCGCGGCGAACCGCTCGCCCCTGCCGGGCGGGTCGACGAGCCGACGCCCCGGCTAGTCGACAGCGGTGGCCTCGATCTCCACCATCATGTCGGGAAAGGCGAGGCGGGTCACGCCCACCAGCGTGCTGGTCGGCTGCACGCCGGCCGACGTGAAGCGCTTGGCCAGGTCGCCCCAAGACCCCATCATGGCGTCGACGTCGATGGTGAACACGTTGATGCGGACGACGTTGCCGAGCGTCATCCCGGCCTTCTTGAGCACCGTCTCGATGTTGTCGAGGGTGAGTGACAGCTGGGCGGGGAAGTCGCCGGGGTGCTGAGGCGTGCCGTCGGCCGATACAGCCCCTTGCCCCGAGAGCACGAGAACACGTCTCGCGCCCTCCACCAGCTCTGCTTGGGTGAACCCGTAGTCGAGCGACCATGACCACGGGTTCACAGGTGTACGGGTGACGGACATCGCGGCCCCCTCGGTGCTGCGCCCCGGCGGTGCCGAGGTGGACGTCAATCGTGGAACCTGGCTGGAAGGAAGCGAGACCGTTCGCTCCGCCGCCAGCCGACACGGCGTCGCAGCCAACGCTGTGTGTCCCGCGTGGTTCCGCCCGTGAGCGGAGCTTGTCCACGGATGTCTGCTGCCGCCTTCAGGGGAACGGTCTCTCGCGCTGTACCAGCCGGACGTCATGGCCCTCGTCAGGCGTACTCGCGCCACCCTGACCTCGCAGGAAGTGTCGGTCCGGGTGCCTCATCCAGCGCCCCGACAGCTCGCTGACCTGCCCGTCCCGACGCCGCCCTCGCGGGCCGGATCCGGCTGACGGATCCCCGCTGGCACACCGGTGCTCGGTGGGGGAGACGAGTCCGTGCTGTGCGGGGAAAGGCCCTATGCGATGCCGAAGCTGTTGACCTTCTCCGGGTGGATGCGGATGAAGGCATCACCGAATCCGGGCCCGAGGTGTGCGCCGCCGGTCGGGATCGCCTCCGCGCGGCCCCGGATCTCGACGAAACGGGGCGTCCAGGGGTCGACGGACGCCAGGTCGTCGATGACGATCGCAGCCCAGCCGTTGGCTTGCACGTCCCGGTACTTCTTGGTGTCCGCGACGTGGAGACCCCCGACGTCCACCGTGCCGAGCTCGGCGTTGTACGTGAACGACGTCGGCGCGACGTGTGGCTTGTGGTCGGCGCCGGCGGTGGCGAGCCGACCCAGCAGCTGGCCGGCGAGGTACTCGATCTGCGCAGCGCTCATCTCGCTCATCCACGTAGTGAACGACTGGACTTCACGTGACGTCCAGCCGCGTCCTTGCCGCCTGAGGGGATCCCCCACGTCAGCAGGGGCTCGTTCGGCAGGGCTCGTTCGGCAGGGGCTCGTTCGGCCGGCGATCTGGGCGCCGTCCATCACGATCTCCTGCCGAGCCCCCGCCACCCTGAGCTCGGCAGCAAACGCCGTCTGGTGGAAGGCGCCGCTGGTCCACCCGCCGCCAGCTCTGCAGACGACGGGTAGGGCGGGCGGCGAAGCGACCGGATGAAGTCGCGGTCCGGCACGTCCGGACATGCGCCGTGCTGCACGTCTCGCCGGACGACTCCGGAGGAGATCGACCGGTCCAGCGTCCGGCCTGGCCCCGCCGGATCACTGCAGCTGGCCGCAATCGTCCGGGGATCCGCCGACGTAGGGCGACGGGATCTCCAGCGAGGAGGGTGGCACCGCCGGATCCGGCCGTCCCCGAGCGGCGGGACAGCGAACGGGTCCGGCGTTGTGCCGCCTGTCCTTCGCGCCGGTCAGGGCTGTGGCCGGTAGGGCTCCGTGGCATAACGAGCCATCACCGCGACGATTTCTGCCGGGTCGAGACGACCGTCCGTCCCGGGGGTCAGCTGGGACAGCTCCCGGAAGTAGTCGATGTAGCGCTGGGGGGTGACGGTGCACAGCAGGCTGGCCGGCGCCTGATCGTCGGCGTTGGCGAAGGTGTGCGGGTCGCCGATGGGCGCGGTCACGAGCTGCCCGGGGGCAGCGATCAGGGAGTCGGTGCCGCTGGTGAAGCGGACGACCCCGGTGAGGACGTAGAAGGTCTCGTCGTGCTCCCGGTGGACGTGCTGGGGCGGTCCGGCCCAGCCGGGGGCGAGCTGGGCCGCGACGACGCCGATGCGTCCCGAGGTGGAGCTGCCGTCATCGAGCACTTTGAAGGTGGCTCCTCCGGCGTCGAAGGTCTCGGGCTGCTCGAGGCTGATGCTGATGGTCATGGCCATTCCCCTGTGCTGCCTGCCGTCTCCCCCGGTCGACACACACCACTGTCGCCCCTCCCGCGACCAAAAGGACCAACCGATGCCGCCAACCAGCATCGCGATCCTCCGCAATGAGCTGATGCGGGATGGCTTGATGCGCAGCAGGTTGTTCAGCTCATGGGCTGGCCAGGGGCAGCGCGGTTCCGGCGAGCCGCACTCGGCACCTCCACGGGAACATCCGGCTGGCTGCGCACTGCCGCAGCCGCAACCTTCGTGACGCGCCACGGCAACCCGGCCGTCAGCAGCGAACTGATGGCCGAGGAGCAGGCCGCGCTGCGCCGGGTGGCGACACTGGTCGCCGGCGCCGCAATGCCGGAGGCACTGCCCCGGGTACGGACGCGCGTGAAGCACTGCCCGCGGCCGAGGGCAATCTTGATGTGATGGCCGTTTTCGCGAACTTCGCCGGGCGGGACCGCGTCAGGCCACGTGCGGGTCTCGCGGGCGGCCCCGCAACGTGTCCAGCGAGCGGCGCATGCCGACGGTGACCGCTCCCAAGGCGAAGAATCCGTCATCGTCAGCGACCTCGGAGGTACGAAGCAGGGTCGTCAGGCTCTGCAGGGCCGTGTCGGCGGCGTCGATCGCGGCGTCCCGCTCGTCGGGGGCCTGCTCGTCTCCTGCCGTGCGCGGGGATGTGCGGACGACGCGGGCCAGGCTTTCCAGCGCGTCGGCCAGAACCCAACCGGTCCCGCCGTCGATCTGGTCGATCCCGCGGCGATGCGGCTGGAACTCGACCACCAGCCTGGTGAGGTCATCGACGAGAACGGCGACCCGGTCCAGGGCGCGGGACTGCTCACGGATGCTCGCCGCGCTGCCTCCCCAGCGCCGGGCGCGGGGGTTGGCGCGCCGGGCGCGCTCCACCACGTTCTCGGCTCCGCGCATCCGATCCAGCGCGGCTTCCAGTTCCTGTCCGCGCCACGCCCACTCGTCCGGCGTGGGCACTTCCCCGCGACGCAGTCCGGTCGCGATGTCCTGCAGGTGCCGGGCAAGCTGCGTGCGGGTCGCCTCGATCCTCCGCACGGCTGTGGTGAGCTGCAGCGGCGGGAACAGCACGGTGGTGACCAGCACCCCGATCGCCGCGCCCAGCAGGGTCAGTCCGGCATAGCTGACGGCGTATCGGGCGGGATTCGCCGTGCCCACCGTGAGCATGAGGACCGCGGCGAAACTGACCCAACTGGCGTGCTCCTGGAGCACCCGCCACTGTTCGATGCCGACCGCCAGCGCCACGATGAGCGCGATGGACAGCGCCCCCGGGAGCGGGATGGTGAGCTCGTGGACCGTGACGGCCAGGGCGAAGCCCAGCAGGATGGCAACGACGGTCCGCCAGGCCGCCGCCGCGGAGTCGGCGACCGTCGGGTGTACCGCGATGACCGCACCGAGCGGGGCGTAGTAGGCGTACTGGGCGATCGGGGCCGGCAGCAGAACGGCGACCTGCCACGCCAGCGCGGCGGCCAGCGCCACCCGCACACCACGCTGCACCCACGGCTCGCGCAGCAGTTCCCTCGTCCGGCTCACCCTCTCAGCATGCGCACCGGGGCGTGGCGCGCGCTCCTTCGTGGCGTGATCTCACACTCGCCCCGATCAGGCAGACATCAGCGGGCCCCCACGACCTCGTCGTGGGGGCCCGCTGTCCGGGTGGATCTACTCGCCCGGGTGCGGCCGACCGGCGGGCTCCGGCATGGCCGGCACTGGCGAGCCCTCGACCGCTCCGTCGTCGGTGTCCTCCCGTACCGGTGCCCGACCGGCCGAGTTGTCCTCGAACTGCACCGGCCGGTCGGCCACGGTGCCGGTCTCCCCGGCCGCCTCCACCACCAGCACGAAGTCGTCACCGTGTCGGGTGATGCCGTCGACCACGGCCTGCTCGACCGCCTCGGTGGCGTAGGTGCGGCGCAGCACCAGCGGGTCCGAGCGCACGTCCTTGGCCAGCGACACCGCCAGGCCGACCATGACCAGGGCGAAGGGCAGCGCTGCGATGATCGTCAGGTTCTGCAGCCCGGTGAGGGCCTCGTCCCCGCCGATCAGCAGCATCACCGCCGCGACCGCGCCCATGACGACGCCCCAAAAGATCACCGTCTTGCGGCTCGGCGACAGGGTGCCCCGCTCGGACAGCGAGCCCATGACGATCGAGGCGGCGTCGGCACCGGAGACGAAGAAGATCGCCACCAGGACCATCACCAGCACCGTCATGACGGTGGCCAGCGGGTACTGCTGGAGTACCCCGAACAGCTGTCCCTCCGAGGTGGCCTGCCCGGCGACGTCCACGCCGTCCCGCTGCGCGGCGATGCCGGCCCCACCGAAGATCGCGAACCACATCAGGGTGACCACGCTCGGCACCAGAAGGACGCCGGTGACGAACTGGCGGATGGTGCGGCCGCGACTGATCCGGGCGATGAAGACGCCGACGAACGGCGTCCAGGAGATCCACCAGGCCCAGTAGAAGACGGTCCAGCCGCGCATCCACTCGGCCATCGCGTCCCCGCCGCTGGCCTCGGTGCGGGCGGCCATCTGGGCGACGTCGGAGAAGTAGCTGCCGATCGCACCGGGCACCAGGTTGAGGATCAGCACGGTCGGGCCGAC
>JAOPVN010000391.1 GCA_025966175.1 Modestobacter sp.
AGGGCCGGGTCGACCGCCACGTCGGCCAGCGGCACCCGCGCCACCTCGTGCACTGCGGTCGGCTCAGCCACGGGAGCCCGCCAGCACGCCGGCCCAGTGCTTCCACCAGCCGCGCTGGGGCGTCTCGGCGCTCTTGTCGCGGTTGACCCGGCCGGTCTCGTCGTCGACGTCGGTGTCACTCCCCCGGCTCAGGACGACCCACTCGGGCTCCTGCGCGGCCAGGCCCATCTGGTTGCGCTGGCCGATCTCGCCGTCGTCGGCGATGAGGAAGCCGGCCGGGCCCATGGCACCCTCGGTGCGGCGCAGCGTCTTGGTGTTGATCTCCGGGGCACCCGGGATCAGCACCGGCGCGGTGTAGGCGATGGTCTCGCCGGTGCTGAGCGGCTCGACGGTCATCACGTTCATCTCGGCCAGGAACAGGTTGGGGAAGATCAGCGTGTGCGGCGGCCCGGAGACCAGCGCCTGGTGGGTCTTCGCCGGTCCGTGCGCGGCCTCCATCGCGGCGATGTAGGCCGGGGCCTTCTCCCGCGGTAGCCGGCCGTACCAGACGAACTCCTCGTCCAGCCGCGTGTACTCGGGCTCGTAGTCGATCTCCGAGTGGCCGTTGCCCAGGTCGCGGACCAGCACCTCGACCTTGGAGGGGACGTGCGAGACCTTGGCCGGGCGCACCGCGTCGTAGACCGAGGCATGGGTGAACAACGCGTGGTAACCGTCCACGTTGTTCTCCATGACCATCTTCCAGTTGCAGTTGTTCTGGTGCTTCATCCAGCCGGCCGACAGCTGGATCTCGCGGGTCGGCGAGAGGTCCAGGAGCCGGTCGATGGCCTTGGTCGCGTTGCCCAGGTGCTCCAGCAGGGAGATCCCGGTGGGCGCGAGCGAGGCGAAGACGAAGCCGCCGTAGCTCTCCTGCCGGGGGGCCTGCACCAGGCCGAGCTCCTCGCGGACGGCGGCGAGACGCTCGCCGTAGCCATCGCGCATCGGCACCCCGACGAGCTTGCCGTCGTTGCCGAACGTCCAGCCGTGGTACGGGCAGCGGAAGGAGGAGGAGTTGCCCTTCTCGGCGTTGCACAGCCGGTTGCCCCGGTGGGTGCAGCGGTTGGCCAGCACCCGGACGACGCCGTCCTTGCCGCGGGCCACGACCATGGGCTCGCCGCCGATCCGGCGGGTCACGTAGTCGCCCTTCTCGGGGACCTCGCTCTCGTGGGCCACGAAGACCCACCCCTCGCGGAAGATCCGCTTCATCTCCAGGTCGAAGACCTCGGGCGAGGTGTACACCGCGCCATGGACCCGGTCGGGCTCCACCAGTGCGGTCACGTCGACCGGTCGGGCGACCGGCGCTTCTGTCACGGTCATGGGGTGACCTCCGTATCGGATGGGGGGACGGGGCTGAGCTCTGCTGCACTGAGCTCGGCGGCGGGGACGGCGACGCCGCCGACGGACCGGAAGCCGATCCGGACCGCCCGGCCGATGGCCGGGGCGCTCCGCTGGGGGGCGAGCGTGGTCATGACCAACCGGTGGCCGGAGTCCAGCTCGACGTCGACCACCGGGTAGGGCTCGGTGGCCACGACCAGGCCGCGTTCCCGGCGGTGCACGGTGGTGGCCGAGTGCACCGCGCCCGCCGGGACGACGGCGGCCCAGACGACGTCGGTGGAGTCGCACCGGTCGCAGGCCCGCTGCTCCAGCTCCAGCGCCAGGCCGCACGCCCCGCAGGAGGGCAGCACCAGCTCACCTCGCGCGGCACCGGCGTAGAGGGGGGCCAGCAGGGGGTCGTGCGCGTTGGGCGCGAGGGCCGGGTCGAGCAGCCAGTCCTCCCCCACGTCGGCCACGGTGGTGCTCATGCGGCCTCCCGGTCCAGGACGAGCGCGGCATGGTGGTCGATCCGGCCACCGATGCCGCCGACGAAGGCGGTGGTCACGCCGGGGACCTGGCGGTCGCCACCGGCGCCGCGCAGCTGGGTGACCGCCTCCACCAGCGGGGTCATGCCCTGCAGGTAGAAGCCGGAGAGCTGTCCGCCGCCGGTGTTGGTCGGCAGGTCTCCCCCGGGTCCGAGGGCGCCGGAGCGGGCGACGGCACCGGCGGTGCCGGGTGCACAGAAGCCGTACTCCTCGAGCAGGCACAGGGTGACCACGCTGAAGGGGTCGTACAGCTCCCGGACGTCGACGTCCTCGCGCCGGCGGCCGGCCATGGTCAGCGCGTCGTCGGCGGCCCGGCGACCGCCGCCGAACCACGACTCGCCGCCGGCCCGGCGGCGGCGCACCGGGTGGTCGAAGCCCATGCCGAGGACGTGCACCGGCGGCTGGCCGCTCTGGCCCGGCCGCCCGCTGACGACCACGGCCGCGGCCCCGTTCACCGGCCGCGCACAGTCCAGGACGCGCAGCGGGGTGGCGACCATCCGGCTGGCCCGGTAGCCCTCGGCGTCCAGCGGCGTGCGGACCACCGCGTCGGGGTTGCCCACCGCCCAGGCCCGGGTCGACACAGCGACCGCGCAGAGGTCCTCCGGGGTCCCCCCGGTGACGTGCAGGTAGCGGGAGGCCATCAGCGCATACGTCGGGACCGACCCCAGCACGCCGCTGGCCCGCTCCAGGCCGCGCACGCCGTCGGACCCACCGCTGTGCGCGTAGGTCGAACCGGCCGTGCCGCCGGGCTGCAGCGGCGCGTCGGCGAAGACGCAGACCACGGTCTCGGCCATGCCCGCCCGGATGGCCAGCACGGCCCGGGCGACCATCGCCACCGTCGTCGCGCCCTTGATCTCCAGGTGCTCGAGCAACCGGAGGTCGCCCAGCCCGATCTGGCGGGCGAGGGCCACCGAGAGACGGTCCGGCCGGACCCCCTGGCTGGTGTTGACCAGCAGCCCGTCGACGTCCCGCTTCGCCAGCCCCGCATCGGCGAGCGCGGCGGTCACCGCCTGCGCGGCCAGGTCGGCCGGCGCACCACCGGGCTCCAGCGACATCGCGGTCATGCCCAGGCCCACGATGCCCACCGGAGCACCGGGCGCGGCGCCGGCCCGGGTCGCCGGAGCGGTCACGTGCGCTCGTCCCGGTACTGCCCGACCCGCAGCCAGTTCAGCCGGTCGTCGCTGGTGGCCAGGCACAGGCTCGCCAGCTCGATGGGCGACAGCAGGATCTCCGCGCCCGTCTCGGTGTCCTCCACCAGCAGCCGCGGCCCGTGGCCGGCCGTGTCGAGGGTGAGCCGCACGGAGGCGAACTCGTTCATCAGCGTGGCGAGCTCGACCCGCGAGCCGGCCTTGCCGGGCCGCTCTGGCGATGTCCCGTTGCCGGTGCTCACCGCGCCTCCTCCGTGTCGCATGGGTGTCGCATGGGGTGTCGCGGAGCCGTCTCCGGCCGCTGTGCTCCGCACGGGTGCGGGCCCTCCGCGAGGCGGCGGCCGGACCCCGTGAACGGTCCTGACCGCGACCATATACTCGGTGTCAGAAATCGCATAGAGTCGCCGCCCGGAGCGCCGTACCGCCCCGGCCGCCGGCCGTGCCCCGTCCGAACGGGCCCGTGCGCGCGATCGACCGAGACGGTCCCCGCCGCCGCCGGGGCCTGCGCCCTGGACGC
>JAOPVN010000558.1 GCA_025966175.1 Modestobacter sp.
GGCCGTCCCGCATCACCGTCACCTCGTCGCACAGGGCCAGCACGTCCTCGAGGTGGTGGGACACGTAGACCACCGCGACGTCGCGCTGGCGCAGCGTCCGCAGCACGCCGTGCAGTCGTTCGGTCTCCCCGGCGTGCAGCGCGGAGGTGGGCTCGTCGAGGATGAGCACCCGCGGGTCGGCCACCAGCGCCCGCCCGATCTCCAGCAGCTGGCGCTGCTCCAGCGAGAGCCCCCCGACCGGCTCGTCCAGCGCGACGTCGAGACCCAGCTCGTCGAGCACGGGCCGGGCCCGCTCGGCCATCGCCCGACGGAGCACCCACGGCCCCCGCCGCGGCTCCCGCATCGGGAACAGGTTGGACAGCACGTCCAGGTCCGGGAACAGGCTCAGTTCCTGCGAGACGACTGCGATGCCCCGGGCGATCGCCGCCAGGGGATTCGCGAGACGGAGCTCGGCCCCGTCGAGGCGCAGGGCACCCGTATCCGGCAGCACGGCACCGACGAGCACCTTCACCAAGGTCGACTTGCCGGCCCCGTTCTCGCCGACGAGTGCGTGCACGGCCCCCGGGCGGGCGGTGAAGTCGACGCCGGCCAGGGCGACCACGCCGCCGTAGGCCTTGCCGATGCCCTGCGCCTCGAGCACGGCGCTACTTCGCCTGGTCCAGCGACTTGACCGGGGGGTTCGCGAACTCCTGGTCGATGACGTCGCGGTACCAGGCCAGCTTGGTGTCCGAGGACTGCTGGCGGTCCATGATCTCCTGGACGTTGTCCTTCGTCACCAGCTCCGACGGGCTGACCCACCAACCCTGCGGCAGCTCGGTCCCCTGCATGGCGTGCTCGATCAGCAGCCGTGCGGCGACGTAGCCCTTGAGGAAGTGCTGCGGGTCGACGAGGGCGAAGTTCGTGCCGTCCTGGACGGCCTGCAGACCTGCCTGGTTGAGGTCGAAGGCGCCGGTCAGGTACTGGCCGTTCACGCTGCGGTTGATCCGGGCGAGGGAGGCGTTGTCCGGGTCGCCGGTGCCCAGGAACACCCGGGCATCGCTGTGCGCGTTGACCAGGTTGCTCCACGCCTGCGAGTTCTGGGTGGGGTCGGGCTTGGAGTCGAAGGGGCCGAGCACCGTGAAGCCCGGTGCGCCCTTGGCGAAGGTGTCCTTCATGCCCTGGGCCCGGTAGTCCAGCACCGGGACGCCGGGCACCGAGGTGCCGATGACCACGCTGCCCGATCCGCTCGCCTCCCCCGCGGCCATCGCGTCGATCGCGGCCTGCGCCAGCAGGGATCCGGCCCCGAGGTTGTCGTTGCCGACATAGGAGGTGATCTTGGTGTCCGGCGGCGGGGCGGTGTCCACCGCGAGCACCGGCAGCCCCTGCCCGACGGCCTGGGCCTCGGCGCGGATGAGCAGGTCCGGGGTCAGCGTGAAGACGGCGATGCCGTCGGTCGCCGTCCGCGTGGCGTCCTGGAACATCTTGACCTGCGCGGGCCCGTCGAGCTTCGTGGGCGCGAGGACCGCGACGTCGACGCCGAGCTCCTTCCCGGCCGCCTCGGCGCCGGCCATCATCTCCTGGGAGAAGTTCTGGCTGCCGTCGGCGGCGATGAAGGCGATGTGCACGTCCGCGGCGGCCTTGCCACCCGCCTCCCCACCACCGCTGCCGCTGCCGCTGCCGCTGCTGCCGCACGCGGCGACCGCGGTCACCATCGCGGTGGCGAGCGCGATGCGGGTCAGTCGCGCCGGGGCGCCCTTCTGCACGGTCACCATTGATCGTGTACGCACGAGATTCTCCTTCGGTGGGACGTCCTGCGCCGGGTCGGCGCCGGTGGCTGGTCTGGCCCGCTCAGATCTGCACGCCGGCCCCGGCTCGCGCTCCCCGCCGCCGCCGCACGACGCTGTCGATCGAGACCGCGGCCAGGATCACCGCGCCGGTGGCGAACTGGTTCCAGTTGATGGGCACGCTGAAGTACGCGAGCCCGCTGCCGACCACCCCGAGCAGCAGCGAACCGAGGGCGGCGCCGACCACCGATGCCCTGCCCCCACGCAGCGAGGTGCCGCCGATGACCGCTGCCGCGATGGCCAGCAGCTCGTAGCCGGTGCCGATGTTGGGGTCCGAGGACCCGAAGTAGCCGATCGTCAGCACGCCGGCCAGGCCACCGAGCGCGCCGCTGAGGACCATCGTCTGCATCCGGACCCGGGCCACCGGGATGCCGCTGAACTGCGCGGCCTCGGGGTTGGACCCGATCGACCGGACCCGGTAACCGAACGGGGTGGACCGCAGCACCAGCGTGAGGACGGCGCAGACGACCACGAGCACGATCCCGGTCACCGGCACGCCCAGCACGAACCCGCCCAGGACCTTCGAGAACGGGTCGTCGATCGGGGGGCCGAGGACCTGCGTGCCGCTGCTGAGCGCCAGCGTGAGGCCGCGGTACAGCGACAGCGTGGCCAGGGTCGCGACGATCGAGGGCAGCGCGAAGTACTGGATGAGCAGGGCGTTGACGAGCCCGAGCAGCCCGCCGACGACGATCGCCAGCAGGCCGCTGAGCCAGGGGTCCAGGCCCTGCTCGGCCAACAGCGCGCAGGTCAGCGCGGTCAGGGCGTAGACCGAGCCGACCGACAGGTCCAGCTCGCGCATGGCCAGCAGGAAGGCCATGCCGCACGCCAGGATGCCGATGTAGCTGGACTGGCTGAGGATGTTCATCAGCTGGCCGAACTGGAAGAAGCGGTGGTCGAAGGCGCCGATGACCAGGACCAGCACGATCGTGGCCAGCAGGACCCCGGCGTAGTCCTGCCTCCCCAGCAGCCGGACCGTGGCCCGGGCTCGGCCGGGTCCGCCCCCGGTGGCCGTGGCGGCGGGCGGGGGCCGGTCGCCGGGCGCGCCCGCCGACGCGGACGGGATCGTCTCGTGCATGCCTAGACCGCCACGTCCGCGCCGACGAAGTCGGCGATCTCGTCGACCGCTGCCCGCGCCTCGTCGAACAGCAGGTGGCCCGCGCCGGGCACGGGGACGCTCCGACAGTTCGGGAGCAGGTCCGCCCAGGCGTCCGCCTGGCCGACCGGGATGATCCGGTCGGCGGTGCCCCAGAGCAGCAGCGTGGGCATGGTCAGCCGGTGCGTCCAGCGGGGCAGCCGCGAGTCGTACGGGCGCTCCCACATCACCCGGGCCGCGGAGGTGAGCTCGCGGTACCCCGCCGCCAGGGAGTCCGGTGTGGGCGTCGCCGGTACCTTCCCCGCGAACACCGAGAGGTCGGCGGTCAGGAACTCCCCCATCTGCTCGTCGGGGATGGTGAACAGGTCCTGCGCGGGATGCCCGGGGACCCGGAGCCCGGCCGGCGCGGCCAGGACCAGCCGCCGGACGCGACGGGTCTGCTCGATCGCGAACCAGGCGGCCAGCCAGCCACCCATCGAGTGGCCGGCCAGCGAGAACTCGTCGATGCCCAGCGCGTCGAAGAGGTCCAGGTAGTGCAGGACGTAGTCGTGGATGCCGTCGACCCGGGGGTCGTCGGCCGAGGCCCCGAAACCGGGGTGCTGCGGCACGACGAGCCGGAACCGGTCGGCCAGCGGCAGCAGCGCGTCGAATCCGGTTGCGGTGCCTGCGCCGTGGAAGAAGACGAGCGTCACGCCGGCGCCGGCGGTCAGGACGGCGGTGTCGATGCCGTTCACGTCGACGTGGGCTTGCGTGAACCCGGCCATCAGAGCGCCTCCGCCCCGACGCCGGCCTGCTCCGTCACCGAGATCGTGGCGTTCGCCTTGACCAGCGGGATGACCTCGGTGGCGAACCTCGTCATGTTGTCCCGGACCATCTGCTCGGGCATGTCGGCGATGTTCAGCGTCACGATGATCCGGCTGGTGCCGGCCTCCTCCGCCCACTGGGTGAGCAGCGCAGCCACCGTCTCCGGCGAGCCGCAGGCGATGCGGCCGATCGAGAGCATGTCCTCCCATCCCGCCTTGTCCGAGTCCGCCAGTGCGGCCGAACCGACCAGGCGCTTGTAGTTCTCCGTGCTCACGTAGCCCGGTGGGGTCATCCGCTTGGGCGGGGTGCGGTGGAAGAACGTGAAGAAGCGCTCGATGTAGGGCCGCGCCTCCCGCAGCGCCTGCTCGTCGGTGTCGCCGACGTAGCCGATGACGGTGATCAGGAGGTCGTCGGGCTGCACCTCGCGCCCCTTCTCGGCGCACCGGTCGCGCATCGACTGGAACGCCTTGAGCTGCGAGGCGATCGGGGTGAAGACGACGGAGTAGCCGGTGCCGTAGTCCGCGGCCAGCTGCACCGTCTCCGGGCTCCCCGAACCGACGATGTAGACCTTGGGGTGCGGCTTCTGGAACGTCTTGGGCCAGACGTTGAGGTAGCGGTAGAGGAAGTGCTCGCCCTCGTAGCGCAGCGGGCCGTCCTCGGTCCAGGCCCGCAGGATGATGTCCAGCCCCTCAC
>JAOPVN010000442.1 GCA_025966175.1 Modestobacter sp.
CGACGTCGTCGGCGTGCCGCTGCTTGACCAGGTCGAGGACCTCGCTGAGCAGCGGCATCCGCGCGCCGGGGCTGGCCTGCTGTTCCGGGAACTCGGCCAGGGTCGTGCGGCCGCAGTCGAGGGTGCGCACCTGGGCGAGGGTCAGGTCCTTGATGTACCGGATCCCCGGGACGTAGGGGTAGGCCGGGTCGCCCGGGGTCGCGGGAGAGGTGTCGGTGCACTTCCGCGGGTCGGGGTCGCGGTCGTGGGTCACCACGGCGTACCCGTCCTCGGTGATCTGCGTGTCGAGCTCCAGGGTGCTGACGCCGAGGTCGAGGGCCCGGCTGAAGGCGGCGAGGGTGTTCTCGACGGTGAGCGCGGCGCCACCGCGGTGGGCCTGCAGATCGAAGGGCCGGGTGGCCTGGGCGGTCGGCGCGGCGCAGCCGGCGACCGCCGCCAGCGCGGTGGTGGCCATGGCGACACGGACGAGACGACGCATGGGGTGGCCCCCTGGGTGAGCGGCGCCGAGGCGCGCGGGTCGGGCTGCGGACCCGGCGTTCTGCCAGCTTGCCGCTGGACGAGCGGCACGCCAAGGGGGCCGGTCTGCGCCGCGCGGGAGGGGCTGACCCGCCGCAGGGGGCGACTACGGGCCATGTATCGTTGTCGACGGCTCGGACACACCAGACCGGGTCGCAAGGGGCTGTGGCGCAGCTGGTAGCGCACCACACTGGCAGTGTGGGGGTCAGGGGTTCGAGTCCCCTCAGCTCCACCCGTTCGACCAGGCCGTTCTCCATCCGGAGGGCGGCCTGACTCGTCTCTGGTTGCAGTTCTGGTTGCAGTTGGAGTCACTCCACCGGGCAGCAGCAGGGCGCTCATCCGGTCGGCGGCCTCTCTGGCGAGGGCCGGCATGACATGGCTGTAGATGTCCATGGTGGTGCGCATCTGGCTGTGGCCGAGCAGCTCCATCACCACCCGCGGGTGCACGTTCTCGCTCAGCAGCAGGGTGGCTGCGGTGTGCCGGCCGTCGTGCAGCCGTACGTGCCGGACGCCTGCAGCAGCCGGGTCCAGTCGTCGTAGTCGGTCTTCTTGTCGATGGGTCGGCCGTTGGGCTGGGCGAAGACCAGGTCCTCGTCGTGCCACTCCGGGCCGGCCAGCATCCGCTCGCCGAGCTGGGCGGCCTTGTGCCGGTGCAGGTCGGCGACGAGCGGCAACGGCAGGGCGAGCGTCCGCTGGCTCCGGCGGCTCTTCGGCTCGTCGTAGATGAGCCCGCCACCGCGGACCCGATGGATGCTCCGCCGGACGGTGAGGGTGTTGGCGAGGAGGTCGATGTCCTTCCACTGCAGCGCCAGCGCCAGCGCTAGCGCCAGCGCCTCCGACTGCCGCAGGCCGAGCGCGCGAGCGACGGTCCAGCGGGCGGAGTTGCGGAGATGGGCCGCTGCTTCGAGCACGGCGCGTGCCTCGGGCAAAATGGCGAAATAGGTTGGCGATACCACAAATCAGAGTCCTGCCTGACTCACGCCGTACTCCGCCTGTGTGGCCGTGTAGCCGTCGTACTCCAACTGGTCGATGAGGCCGGACCGCGAGAACGAGCTGTAGTCGAGGTAGTCCTTGGCGGTCTTGGCTGCCTGCTCGTTCCAGTTGACGTTCAGGCTGTCAACAGCCCAGGTGGCGTCGTCGGTCGAGTAGCCCTCGTACTCCAACTGGTCGATGAGCCCGGACCGCGAGAAGGAGCTGTAGCCGAGGTAATCCTTGGCAGATCCAAGAGCGTTCTTTTGCCCGGCAGTTAGGCCAGGAGCCGGAGCCGGAGCCGGTGCAGGTGCGGGTGCAGGTGCAGGTGCAGGTGCTTTGGACGTGACAGGTGTTGGTGCCTTCGACGTGGCAGCCGCTGGCGGCGCGGCGGTGACTGTCACCGTCGCCGGGGCACCAGCCGGTGCGGTTGCGGTTGCGGTGGTCGTGACCGTCGCCGTTGCTCGTGCGGTTACGGCCATCGAGGCAGCGTCGGCCGTCGTGCTGGTCGACGTGCTGCCGCCCGCACCGCCGATCCCAATACCGATCAACAGCAGCAGGACGCCAGCCAAGATGAGGAACCACGTCCGCTTGTAGAACGGCCATTTGGGCCTTGGCTGGACGACGCCTGTGCTGGGCCCCCCGGGACCAGAGGGCGGTTCCCGTTGCTGCGGCGGTTGCTGAAAGGGCGGTTGGCTCATGCTGTACCCCGTCTGTGCGTGTGCGATGACTGACGCACAGTAGAGCGGCCCACCGCTAAAGGGAACGGCATCAACCGGACGGACGGTCTGCGCGTCCGAGCAGGCTGCTCCTCCCCATTCGACCCGGGCGTGGTCGTGAAGCCCCCACGTCAGGGTTGATGGAACGGCTGAGTCCCACCGTCATCACGACGGTGGGGCTAAGTGCTGACCGTGGCGGTTGGGATCGAGGCTCAGATCGACTCCGGCATCGGTTCATGAGTCGGGGTGGTCAGAGTCGCCGGCCCGCTATCGGCTTCATGAGACTGCACCTGCGGAGTCGTGAACGCGAAGAGTGCGATCCCCAGCACAAGTAGGCCGACGAGGGCGGTCTCGAGATCGAATTGTCGTTTGCGGCCCCGCCGTCCCACTCGCACACCCCTCGTTTACCAGGAGTTTGCGACAAGCCCTGGAACCCGCCCGTCGCTGCGGGGTTCGTTTTCAGCCGTCGTTGACAGAAGCTCATCCTCGTGCTCGAAGCACACGAAACGGCCCTCAGTACAGCTCCCGGCGCCCGACTTGTTCAACGGCCTCGACCGACCAAGGGAACGCGACGTCGACGGGCGGCCGCGCACCATTGTCAGCCCGGAAGGGTGCTCCCCAGCAGGGGAAGCCGCGGACAATCCATGTCAGAGCTGACCTTGGCCGAGGAAAGGCGGCGCACCGGCATCGCCAGTGTCAGGCAATTGCTCGCCGCCGCCCACCAGGAAGTCACGCAGCTGCGCGAAGAGGTCTCAGACCTACGTGGCGCTGTTCGAGCTCAATCCGGGCAACGACGCCGCAGGCGTCCCCTCGGCCGCGACCACCGGCAGAGGGCCGCGTTCCGGGGCTGGGACCACGAAGGTGGTCGAGGGACACGACGAGCCGCGGCGTCACCGCTCGTGGCGGACGGGAGACCTGCCTATACCCGGGGCACCGTTTGCTGCGCGGAGTCCGGCTGCCCCATGGCCCGCCGTTCCTGGGCGGGGACCATCGGCGGGGCCTCGTCGGCACCGGTCACGCTTGGTGCACGACTGGCGGCTTCGGTTCCGAGGTGCCGCAGGCTGAACCCCATCATGATCTGCGTGAAGCCTCGCAGCAGCGCCATGAAACCGACCCAGAACAGGATCAGGTAGGTGCGGCGGGCGATGCTGGCCTGCGGGTCGGAGACGGAGACCCACGCGGCCAGCAAGAGCAGGATCACTCCGCTGAGCAGCCCGGTCCACCAGTAGGGCGTCTCCCCACGTGTTGCGACCCCGCGGGTGATCTCGAACGCTCCGGCGAACACGAGGATCAGACCCAGCACCGAGGCCAGCGCGAAGAAGGTGTCGATCGGGCGGATGAAGGACCATAGACCGGCCAGCAGGAAGAGGAATGCAATGCCGTAGTGCAGGACCTTCCAGCCGCCGGTCACCATGCTGGCGAGGGCCGCCTCGTTGACGCCCGACGCGATGAACACGACGCCGAGCAGCACCCCCACTGTGGCCAGAGAGGTGACGTCCGCACGAAGCACCACCCAGCCGATCACCAGCCAGGCCACTCCGACGATGAGGAGTGCCCACCAATACCGGCTCGCCCTCTGCGCCAGCATTCGTCCCGGCCCTCGCAGTAG
>JAOPVN010000487.1 GCA_025966175.1 Modestobacter sp.
ACCCGCTTGCCCTCGAGGCCGGTGACCCGCTCGTAGGCGGCCCGCGGGCGGGTCGCCACCGCGGTACCGGCCGCCGGATGGCCGGCCAGCAGCGCCGCCAGCGGATTCGGCTCCCGCGCCTGGGCGCCGCGGACCGACATCCGTTCGGGCAGCGGGCTCGACGACGGTGGCGCGGATATGCCCGTCGGCAGCCCATCCCAGTGCGTCTCATCGATGATCCAGGCGCCGCGGCGGGCGGCGCGCGGATGGCAGGCCAGCAGGCTGCTCTCGCCGGTGTCGTCGGCGGGGGCGTCTGCGGTGAGGGCGTGGATGGCGATCAGGTCGGCGGTGACCCGCAGCTCGACCCGCTGACCCGGGCGCACCCGCCTCGCGGGCACCGAGTACAGCGAGGCCTCGAACACCACCAGGGCGTCCTTGCCGACCCGGCGCAGATGCCGGTCGGCCACCAGATACGGCGCCGCCGGCACCGGCGACTACTGGAAGCCGGTGTTCTACCTGCTGGAGGGCGCCTTCGAGACCCAGCTGCTCAACGCCGCCCCCATCCGCAACGTTCGGGGGCGCAAGACCGACGTGACCGGCGCGATGTGGATCGCCCAGCTGGTCGAGCACGGCCTGATCCGGCCCAGCTTCGTCCCGCCGCCGCCGATCCGCCGGCCGCGCGATCTGACCCGCTACCGCACCCGCCTGGTGCGGGAACGTACCCGGGAGGCGCAACGGCTGGAGAAGCTGCTCGAAGACGCCGGGCGGAAGCTGTCCACGGTGGTCAGCGACCTGCTGGGGGTCTCGGGCCGGGCCATGCTCACCGCGCTGATCGACGGAGAACGCGACCCACAAGCCCTCGCCGCGCTGGCCGACCGACGGCTGCGGGCGACGCCCGCCGCGCTCACCGAGGCGCTGCACGGCCAGTTCAGCGCCCACCATGCGACCTTGGCCCGACTCATGCTGACCCACATCGACCAGCTCACCGCGACCATCACCGCCCTGGATGCGGAGGTCGACGCCGAGAAGGCACCGTCCGCCGCCGAACGCGACCGGCTGACACCATTGCCGGGGTCGGCAAGCGCGCCGCCGAGGTGCTCATCGCCGAACTCGGGGTCGACATGAGCCGCTTTCCCACCCCGGGGCGTCTGGCGTCGTGGACCGGGATGTGCCCGGGCAACAACGAGTCCGCCGGCGAGCATCACTCCGGGCGCACCCGCAAGGGTGACCTGTGGCTTCGCGGCGTCCTCGGCGAGGTCGCCACCACCGCCGCTGCAACCGCCAGACCCATCTCGTCGCCCGCTACCGGCGGCTGGCCGCCCGACGCGGTAAGAAACGCGCCCTGGTCGCCATCGGCCACGCGGTGCTGCTCGCCGCTGGCAGATGCTGACCACCGGCACCGACCACACCGATCTCGGCCCCGACCATCACCTGCGGCGCGTCACCAACCCGGCGCGGCGCGCCGCCCAGCTCCACGGCCTCGCCTTCAACGCCACTCTCGAACCGATCACCGCCACATAACCCGAGGGATTCTTCGGATCAGGTCGTACGCGGAGCGACACGTGAGGTCGTACGCCGACACTCGCACTCGCCGGCACTGATCACGCCGACCACCGAGACCAGGCCGGCATGATCCGCCGCTACATCGCCCGGCGGAACCGGCACCCTCACCGACCCCACCGTGCGCAAGGTCATCCCTCGAGCCGAACAGACCAACAAGGCGAAGGTTGCCTGACGCGGCACTGGATCGGCTGCTGATGGTGTATGAGGTGCAGGCTGGAAAGTGCCGAGATGCGGAGGAGCACGTTGGTCGCAGACGACGTCGAGGTGATCCGACGGTTCCGTGCCACGGTCAACAACCGGGACATGGCCGCGGCGGCGGCCTTCTTGGGACTTCCCCGGTTCAGTTGACCCCTTGCCCGTGAGGCCGGAGCCCCAGCGCCGGCGCGTACATGGGATACGAGCAGATCCGCGACCGTTCATGGAGAAGCAGCGCCGCTGTCTAGGGACCCTTCCTGCGCCGAGTGCCCGACGCGACGCGCGGCGAGCGGATCGTCGCCGCCATGCAGCAGGCGACCGCGGCGCTGGGCGGGCGGACACACGATGTAGCCGGATGCGTCCTGATGGAGACCACTGATGGGCGCATCTTCCGGGTCCGCGGAGGCCGGTCCGGACAGGGAGCCGCTGGACTCCTTCTGCCGGGTGCCGTAGCGGTGCTGAACAGGCGATGAACCGCCCTGCGACCGGTATGCGCATTCGTGACGTGATGGGCTCTTGACAGTGACGCGGGACACTCTAAGCTTTCCACACAGCGAAAGAGAGTTCCACGCTAGGAAACGCCTCCGCTCCGATAGTCGGCCGGATGCCCCGATCGTGCGCAGCTCTCCTCTCGCTGGTCCGACACCCACGTCCGCATTGGCTGGGTGATGCGCTCGGGAGGCCCAAGTGGCCCGGGATCGTGGGAGGTTTGCGTTGGCTGGTTTGGGTTGGCGGAAGACGCTCGGAGTGGCCGCCGTCGGCGTGCTCGCTTTGGCTGGATGCGGTCGAGGTGGAGAGTCCGCCTCGGCTGGCGGCGGCAGCGGTAGCTGCACGGTCGCGTACTCGCAGGGATCGCTCAGCGGCGAGTGGCGTGCGGAGAACTCGCGCGAGATGAAGGAGGCCGTCGAGAAGGCGGGGTGCACCTTCATTCAGGCTTCGGCCAACGATGACGTCGCCAAGCAGCTGCAGGATGTCAACGACCTGCTGGCGAAGAAGCCCGACCTGCTGGTGGTCGCGCCGGTGCAGTTCGAGCCGCTGGCTCCCGTTCCGGGGCTGGCGGACAAGGCCGGCGTCCCGTTGATCGTCGTGGACCGTGCGCTGCCCGGAACGCCCGGCGAGGGCCAGTGGAAGGCGTTCATCACGATCGACTTCGTCGAAAGCGGCGTGAAGGTCGGCGAAAGCATCGTCGAGGGCCTGACGAAGAAGAACGGCGCCCCCAAGGGCAACCTCGTGCACATCACCGGTACCACGGGTGCCTCTCCGGTGATCGACGAGCAGAAGGGCATCGACCAGGTCCTGGCGAAGTACCCGGACATCAAGATCGTCGGCTCGTGTGACGGCAAGTACGCCGGTGAGCCCGGCCGCAAGTGCATGGAGGACCTTCTCCAGCGGTTCGGCGAAGGCCAGATCGACGGCATGATCGCCGACAACGACGAGTCGGGTCTGGGTGCCATGCAGGCGATCGACGCTGCTGGGCGGACCGAGCTGTACCCGTGGATCTGGGGCAAGGACGCACAGCGGACCGGCCTCGAGGCGATGCTCGCCGGAAAGATGTACTACACGATCTCGACCCCGCCGCAGTTCGGTCAGATCGCGATGGACACCTGGAAGGAGATCAAGGACGGCACGCTGAAGGAGACCACGCTGCTGCTGCCCAAGATCGAGTACTCGGCCGACGAGAAGGAGAAGATCCAGAAGCGCATCGACGAGCTGAAGTCGCTCGGTATCAACTGCTGCTGAACCCACTTCGGTAGAGCACAGGCGAATCAGGAAGTGGGTATGTGATGAGTGATGACGTCCTGGTCCGGATGAGCGGGATCACCAAGAACTATCCTGGTGTAGCCGCCTTGCGAGGCGTTGATTTCGAGCTGCGGGCAGGAGAAGTGCACTGCCTCGTCGGCGAGAACGGTGCAGGAAAATCGACCTTGATGCGAATCCTGACCGGCGCCGAGCAGCCGGACCAGGGCGTCATCACCATCGACGGGCACGAGTCAGGCCATCTCCGGCCGGCGGAGGCCCACCGGCTGGGAGTGTCGGCCATCTACCAGGAGACCGACCTGGTGCCGGAGCTGACGGTGGCCCAGAACATGTTCCTGGGGCACGAGCCCCGGAACCAGTTCGGGGTGCTGGACCGCGCCGCGATGCGGCGGGAGGCCGCCCGGGTGCTGAGGGAACTGAACGTCCCGGTCCCGGTCGAAGCCCGCATCTCGGAGCTGACCGCCGCGAATGCCCAGCTGGTCCAGATCGCGAAGGCGCTGACCCGCAAGACCCGAGTCCTCATCATGGACGAGCCGGGGGCGGTGCTCAGTGACCACGAGCTGAAGACCCTCTTCGAGATCGTGCGGGACCTCCGAGCCCGCGGCCTGGGGATCATCTACATCTCCCACCGGCTCGAGGAATTGCTGCGCATCGGCGACCGCGTCACGGTGATGCGTGACGGTCGGTGGGTCGCCACGAGCAACGTCGCGGACACCTCGGTGCCGGAGATCATCCGGGCGATGGTGGGCCGGGAGCTGACCGAGCAGTACCACAAGACCCCGGCAGTGCGAGACGAGATTGCGCTGTCCGTTCAGGGGCTCACGGTCCGCGACCACTTCACCGATATCAGCTTCGACGTTCGCCGCGGAGAAATTGTCGGCCTCGCCGGCCTGGTCGGAGCTGGCCGCAGTTCCTTGCTGGCATGCCTGTTCGGGGTGATCCCGGCCACCTCGGGAACGGTCATCCTGAACGGGGAGCCGTTGCGTGCGCGGTCGTCCGTGGCTGCGATCGAACGTGGCATCGGGCTCGTCCCCGAGGACCGACGGGGAACCGGTCTCGTGTTGTCGCGGTCGGTGTCCGAGAACCTGATGTTGCCCTCGCTCGACAGGTTGTCGCGCGGGGGTGCGTTGAGGCAGAAGGCTCTGCGGGACGTGGCCAAGAAGTACATCGCGGAGCTGCGCGTCAAGACCCCTTCGGCGGCCCAGCCGGTGCAGTACCTCTCAGGCGGCAACCAGCAGAAGGTCGTGCTGGGCAAGTGGCTCGCGCGCGGGGTGTCGCTGCTCCTGCTGGACGAGCCGACCGCGGGCGTCGACGTCGGGGCGAAGGCCGAGATCTATGCATTGATCAACAAGCTGGCTGCGGAGGGAATGTCCATCCTCATGGCGTCCTCCGAGCTGCCCGAGGTGCTCGGCATGAGTGACCGCGTGCTGGTGATGTCGGAAGGTCGGCTCACCGCCGAGCTGTCCAGGGAAGAAGCGACCCAGGAGAAAATCATGAGCTTCGCGGTCCCGATGTCGACCCGGTCGGCGTCATGAGGGGTGACCTGATGTCCACTGAGATGACAAGCGTCTCGACGCCGGCGACCGGTCGCGTCGGTACGGGCCCCTCCAGGGTGTGGTCCCGGCTGGCCGGAGGGCTGTCCGCCTGGGTGGTCGAAGGACTGTTCCTTCTAGTGGTCCTGATCGGCTTCATTGCGAGCCCGCAGTTCCTCACCACCTTCAACGTGGACAGCCTGCTGCACCAGGCAGCCATTCTGGGGGTGCTCGCAGTCGGCCAGTATCTGGTCATCATCTCCGGCGGGTTCGACCTGTCGGTGGGCGCCGTGGTCGCGCTGACCGGAATGGTCTCGGCCAAGTCGGTGAGCGAGATGGGTCTCGTCTCGCTACCGCTGGCGGTGGCGGCCGGTGGGATGATGGGCCTGCTGTCCGGCTTGGCAGTCACGTTCGGGCGGATTCCGCCGTTCGTCGCCACGCTGGGGGTTCTGGGCATCGCCCGTGGCCTGGCCTTCACGGTCGGCAATCAGGGCGTCATCATCACCGACCAGACAATCCTGAACATCAACGAGGCCTCGGTCGGCCCGATCCCGCTCGTCGCGATCATCTGGCTGATCGTGATCGCGCTCGTGTTCGCGTTCCTGCGCCTGACCCGCACCGGGACCTACTTCTTCGCCATCGGCGGCAATGCCGACAGTGCACGGTTGGCAGGCGTACCGGTTGCGAGGATCCGCATCATCGCCTATGTCCTGTCCGGCTGCTTGGCCGGACTAGCGGGCGTGCTGTTCGCAGCGCGTTCCGGTAGCGGCAGCCCTGGCATCGCGGGCGGCTGGGAGCTGGATTCGATCGCTGCCGTGGTGATTGGCGGGGTCAGCCTGTTCGGCGGCTCGGGCAGCCTGCTCCGCGCGATGCTCGGCACCCTGATCTACCTGATGCTGACCAACATCATGAACCTGGCCAATGTCGATGCCTACGTGCAGAACGTCCTCAAGGGCGTCCTGATCTTGGCCGCGGTGACCATTCCGGCGCTGGTGCAGCGTCGGCGCTCGATCGGGAGGACATCCTCGTGAACGTCTCGGACAGCACCCGCACCGAGGTCAAGAAGAGCGAGCAGCAGATCGCCGCGGAGGAGCCGCGCACCGGCCGCCAGCTCCCTGGCGGGACAATGTTGTGGGTTCTCCTCGCCCTCTGCGTGCTGGCGATGGCATTGACCAAGGGCGTGTTCATCCGACCCTCGAACCTGACCACGGTGCTCTTTCAGAGTTCCGTGATCGGGGTACTAGCGATCGCCCAGGCCTTCGCGGTGCTCTGCCGGGGCCTCGATCTCTCCGTCGGCGCGACGGCGATCTTCTCTGCGTTGGTGGTCGGCGGCGCCAGTTCGGCCACGGATTCCTTCGTGCCGCACCTGCCGCTGCCGCTGGCGATCCTCGCCGGTCTCGTGCTGGGGTTGGTCATCGGTGCGGTGAACGGATTCCTGACCGGGCGCACCCCGGTGCCTGCCTTTATCATCACGCTGTCCACGTACCTGGTGATCGTCGGTGTGACCTTCCTGGTCACCAACGCCTCCCCGGTGAACAACCCGGACCCGCTGATCCGCAAGTTCGGTGATGCCCGCATCGGGGGGCTGATCCCTGCGCCGGTGCTGGCCTGGCTCGTGTTCATCGGGATCGGCTACCTGTTGCTGAACAAGACGAAGTACGGCGCGATGCTCTACGCGGTCGGGGGCAACGAGACGGCCGCGCGCCTCAGCGGGGTCCGCGTGCCCCGGGTAAAGCTGCTCACCTACGGCACCGCAGGGGTCTTCGCTGCAGTGGCCGGAATCCTGTTCCTGGCGCGCACTGGCACCGTCCTGCCTTCCGACGGTGGCAGCTTCATGCTCGACTCCATCGCGGCCGTCGCCGTCGGCGGTATCAGCCTCAACGGGGGGAAGGGCCGCATTCGCGATGTGGTCCTCGGTGTCCTCATCCTCGCCGTCGCGAGCAACCTGATGAATCTGATGGGCGTCTCGCAGTATCTCCAGGCCGCTGTCCAAGGCGCCATCATCCTCGTCGCCGTGGGCGCCAACCTCAGGCTGGCGAAGGGCAGGGCGGAGTGATGCGCGGCAGGTCCCCGATCCGCGCGCGGTCGGCGTCCGGGAGCGCGCTCCGATGAAGCTGAACGGCGCGGCGCGGCCGCGGACGATGTCTCTGCATTCGCGTTAATACGGCTGCCTGTCCGCATTCTGCGAGCAGACCGGGTAATCCTCGCGCCTCAGCCGATCCTTGAACCGCGTCACCGAAATGCGGTCGTTCGGTTGCGCCGGCGCCAGTCGTGGCTGGCGCGGGGAAGTGCAGGCAGCTCCCCTGTGCCAGCCATTCTCACTGCCTTCGGGATTGACGGGCGTCCCCTGTCAGGCCCGGCGTCTATCGCGTCGAGTGGGCCGTCCGGGAATCGAAAGAACACCTTTCGGAATCCGCCCGAAGGTCTTGACGCCGGAGGTGCAGAGAGCTTATTGTTTCTCAAACCGATATGGCGTTCCGCGCAACGGAACGACATGGCGGTGAAACGGCCCGGCCGGAGGGCCGACCGGGCCACGTATCAAACCCCCATCGTGCAGGTGGTAGCGCCGGCGGCCGTTGGTCAGGCCACACCGAAGGAAATGCTGGAGGAGAAATGGTAGAGAAGCAGGCAGAGGTTTGCCGAAACTTCGAGTTGGACT
>JAOPVN010000521.1 GCA_025966175.1 Modestobacter sp.
CGCCGTTGCGCTGGTACTCGATCTCGACGTTGCGCTCGAAGGAGTCCGGCGTGCCGAAGATGTCGGCGATCACGGAGTGGTCGATGACCAGCTCGGCCGGGGCCAGCGGGTTGATCTTCTGCGGGTCGCCGCCGAGGTCGGCCATGGCCTCGCGCATGGTGGCCAGGTCGACGATGCACGGGACGCCGGTGAAGTCCTGCATGACCACCCGGGCCGGGGTGAACTGGATCTCCTGGTCCGGCTCCGCGGACGGGTCCCAGTTGGCCAGGGCGCGGATGTGGTCCGCGGTGATGTTCGCGCCGTCCTCGGTGCGGAGGAGGTTCTCCAGCAGGATCTTGAGGCTGAAGGGCAGCTTGTCCGCGCCCTCCACCGCGTCGAGCCGGAAGATGTCGTACTCGGTCCCGTCGACGTCGAGCGTCGTCCGGGCCCCGAAGCTGTTCTTGCTGGCTGCCACTGCTTGCGCCTCACCCTCGCTGGTCCTGCGCGCGTTTCCTGCGCCTCGATGTACCACCCTCGATCATCCCAGCTCCACGCCCGGTTCGCGGAGCAAGGCCACCCTTCCCTCATCGTCGGTGACCAGCGTCACGGACCGGAGCCGGCCGGTCCGGGAGCACGGCGCCCCATCGCCCGGGACGCCACCGGCATCCCGCGCACTGCGGTCCCGCGGCGTGCCGCGCTCCGGGGGGGCCCGCGCGGGGCCGGCGTCCCCTAGCGTCCCGCGCCATGAGGACCGCGACCGGCGCGGGGACGACGGCGTCCCGTGCGGCGGTGCCAGCCGGTCCCGCGGACCGGCACCGGCCGCTGCGCCGGCTGCTGTCCGCCGGGCTGCTGGCGGTCTTCGTCGGGACCTGCCTGGCCGTGGGGCTGCCCACCGACCGGCTGGTCCTGCTCGGCTGGGTGATCTCCGCGCTGGCGGTGCAGTCCCTCGGTCGGGGTTGGGTCGCGCTGGTCCGGCTGCTGGCCGACTGGATCCCGCTCGGGGCGCTGCTGATGCTCTACGACCTCAGCCGCGGCCTCGCCGACGGTCTCGGGGTGGCAGTCCACGTCACCGAGCCCGCCGCCGTGGATCGCTGGCTGGGGAACGGCGTCCTGCCGACCGTCTGGCTGCAGGCGCACTGGGGTGCCTCGTGGTGGGCGGCGGTGGCCGCGCTGGTCTACAGCAGCCACTTCGTGGTGACGCCGATGGTGCTGGGCCTGCTGTGGCTGCGGGACCGTGCGCGCTGGGTCGGCTACGCCCGGCTGGTGCTGGCCCTGTCGGCCGCCGGGTTGGTCACCTACGTCGTGTACCCGGCCGCGCCGCCATGGCTGGCCGCCCGGGACGGCGTCATCGAGCCCGTCCACCGGATCAGCGGCTCGGGTTGGGCGGTGCTGGGGCTGCCGAAGGCCGGGACGCTGCTGCACTCCGGCCAGGCCCAGGCCAACGCCGTGGCCGCGGTGCCCTCGCTGCACACCGCCTTCGCCGTCCTCACCTGCCTGGTGCTGCTGCCGGTCGCCCGGCAGCGCTGGCAGCGGGTGGCGCTGGTCTCCTACGCCGTCGTGATGCCCCTCGTGCTGGTCTGGTCCGGGGAGCACTACGTGATCGACACGCTGCTGGGTGCTCTCTACACCGGCGCGGTGTGGGTGCTGGTGCCGCGACTGGGCCGGTTGCTGAGGCGCCACCGGGAGGAGGGCCCGGCCGCCGCTGCCTAGCCTGGGGGCGTGGACGTCCCCGACTGGCTGGTCGCCGCCCGGCGGATCTGTGTGCTCACCGGCGCCGGGATCTCCACCGACAGCGGCATCCCCGACTACCGCGGCCCGAACGGCGTCTGGACCCGTGACCCGGACGCCGAGAAGCTGGTGACCCTCTCCTACTACGTCCGCGATCCGGAGATCCGCCGCAAGGCGTGGCTGATGCGCCGGGACACCGACCCGGACGCCCGCCCCAACCCCGGCCACGCGGCGGTCGTCGACCTGCAGCGCCAGGGCCGGCTGCGGGCACTGCTCACCCAGAACGTCGACGGCCTGCACCAGGCGGCCGGGTCCACCGGGGTGCTCGAACTGCACGGCACGGTGCGGGAGGTCGAGTGCCTGTCCTGCGGAGCGCGCTCGCCGATGACCGAGGCCCTGGCCCGGGTCGACGCCGGTGACCCCGATCCCGGCTGCCTGGACTGCGGCGGCGTTCTCAAGTCCGCGACGATCAGCTTCGGGCAGGCGCTCGACCCCGACGTCCTCGACGCAGCTGCGCAGGCCGCCGCCGACTGCGACGTCCTCCTCGCCGTGGGCACCTCGCTGGCCGTGCACCCGGCGGCCGGGCTGGTCGAGGTCGCGGCCGCGCGCGGCGCCCGGGTGGCGATCGTGAACGCCGAGCCGACGCCCTATGACGGGCTCGCCGACCTGCTGGTCCGCGAGCCGATCAGCACCGCGCTGCCCCGCCTGCTGTCCGCAGAGCGATAGCTCGTCTCGTGGTCGCGGGCCACGCCGGTTAGCGTGACGGCGACCCGTACCCGCGGCCGGCACCGCAGCCGGCCCAGGCATCAGGAGCCGGCATGCGCGTGCCCTTGACCACCCGTGACTTCATCGACCGGGCGGAGCTGGTCTACGGAGACCGGGTCGGCATCGTCGACGAGCCGAACCAGCCGGCCAGCCCACTGGGAGAGCTGACCTACCGCGAGGTGGCCCGCCGGGCGCGGGCGATCGCCGCGGGGCTGGACGCCCTGGGCGTCGGCGAGGGGGAGCGGGTGGCCGTCATCAGCCACAACTCCGCCCGGCTGCTGGAGCTGCTGTACGCCGTCCCGTCGTACGGGCGGGTGCTCGTGCCGGTCAACTTCCGGCTCTCCTCGACGGAGTTCAACTACATCGTCGAGCACAGCGGCGCGAGCGTGCTCCTGGTCGACCCGGAGGTGGAGGCGCAGGTGGCGGGCATCTCGGTCCCGCACCGCTTCCTGCTGGGCGAGGAGTACGAGTCCGGCCTGCTGCGCTTCGATGCCGAGCCCCGGCCGTGGTCGGAGCCGGACGAGGACGCCACCGCGACGATCAACTACACCAGCGGGACGACGGCGCGGCCCAAGGGCGTGCAGATGACCCACCGCAACGAGTGGATCAACGCCACGACCTTCGGGATGCACATGCAGGTCAGCGACCGCGACGTCTACATGCACACGCTGCCGATGTTCCACTGCAACGGCTGGGGGCTGCCCTACACGAGCGCCGGGCTCGGGGTGAAGCAGGTGCCGATCCGCAAGATCGACGGCGCCGAGATCCTGCGCCGGGTGGAACAGCACGGCGTGACGCTGATGGCCGGGGCGCCGGCGGTCTGGAACTCCGTGCTCGACGCCGCCGCCGAGTGGGACGGGCCCGTCCCCGGGCGCGACCAGGTGCGGATCGTCGTCGCCGGCGCGCCGCCGCCCTCGCGCACCATCGCCCGGGTCGAGGAGGAGCTGGGCTGGGAGTTCAACCAGATCTACGGGCTCACCGAGACCGCGCCGTTCATCACCATCAACCGGCCGCGCGCCGAGTACGACCACCTCACCCCGCTCGACCGGGCCAAGGCGCTGTCCCGCGCCGGGGCGCCGGCGCTGGGCACCCGGATCAGCACCAGCGACTCCGGTGAGGTCCTGGCCCAGGGGAACACCGTGCTGGCCAGCTACTGGGAGAACCCGGAGGCCACTGCCGACGCCTTGGACGGCGGGTGGTTCCACACCGGGGACGGCGGGACGATCGACGACGAGGGCTACCTGACGATCTCCGACCGCAAGAAGGACGTGATCATCACCGGCGGGGAGAACGTCTCCTCGATCGAGGTGGAGGACGCCGTCTTCAGCCACCCCGCCGTCGCCGAGGTCGCGGTCATCGGCATCCCCGACGACAAGTGGGGCGAGTTGGTCACCGCCCTCGTCGTCCTCGCCGAGGGCGCCTCGGTCACCGAGGCCGAGATCATCGCGCACGTCCGGACGACGCTCGCCGGCTACAAGGCGCCCAAGCGGGTGGAGTTCCGCGAGGCCATCCCGCGCACCGCCACCGGAAAGATCCAGAAGTTCAAGCTGCGCGAGGCGTTCTGGACGACCGACCGACAGGTGAACTGACCCCTTTTCGGAACGTCACCTTCTGTAACCCCTGAGCTCCCCCTATGGGGGGAGTTCCCTCCGACTGCCTCAAGCCCCTCACCCGATCCGGTCGATGACCTCCGTGAGAGCACACCCCGACGGGTGTGCCGGGACTGGTCGAGACCGGCGCCGCCGAGCACCTGGCGCCGGGCAACGGAGGAGTCGGGGCAGTGGACACGCAGGTCGGGACGCAGGTCAGCGCCACAGGACGTCGGGCGGTCCGCCGCTGGGCGATCCGTGCCGTCGGGATCGCGGCGGTCACCACCGTCTGCCTGGGCGTCGCCCCCGGGGTGGCGTCGGCGACGCCGGTCAACCCCAGCGACGCGCAGCTCAACGCTGCCCAGCAGGCGCAGCAGAACGCTGCCGCGCAGGTCGGGCAGGTCACTGCCGCGCTGGCCCGGGCGCAGTCGGCGGCGGCCGACGCCTCCGCGGCCGCGAACATCGCGCTGCAGGACTACGAGGAGAAGCAGGCCGCCTACGACGAGGCGCGGGCCACGGCCGATGCCGCTGCCGCCGCCTCGGCGAAGGCCGATGCCGACCTGCAGGGGGGCCGCGACCAGGTCGCCGCCTTCGCGCGGGACAGCTACATGCAGGGCAGCACCTCCGCGGGGGCGCTGGCGCTGATGACGTCGGGCGGCCCGGCCGAGCTGCTGGAGCGCGCCGCCCTGCTGGACGCCGTGGGGGAGCACCGGGTCGACGTCGTCGCCCAGCTCACCGTGCTGGAGCAGCAGGCCACCGTCGCCGAGCAGGCAGCCCAGCAGGCGGTCGGTCAGGCCGACAGCCTCAAGGCCGAGGCGGCCGTGCTGCTGGCCTCCGCCCAGCAGCAGGAGGTCGCCTCCCGCGGGGCCGCCGCCGCGCTCGCCCAGCAGCAGGACCAGGTGCAGGCCCAGCTGCAGCAGGCGCAGTCGGCCCTGTCCGGCCTGCAGGGGCAGCGCAGCGCCGCCGAGACCTACGCCGCCCAGCAGGCGGCTGCCGCCTACGCCGCCCAGCAGGCGGCTGCCGCCGCTGCCGCCCAGCGTCCGGCGACCACGTCGACCACCAGGCCCTCGACCTCGTCGGGCGGGTCCTCCTCGGGAGGCTCGTCGTCCGGCGGCCCGACCGCGCTGCCCGCGCCGGTCCAGACCACCACCGCCGGTGCGCCGTCCGGCTCGGCCGTGCAGACCGCCATCGCCGCGGCCCGGACCCAGCTCGGTCTGCCCTACTCGTGGGGCGGTGGCGGGAGCAACGGCCCCAGCTACGGCATCTCCCCGGACACGTCCGTGTGGGGCTTCGACTGCTCGGGTCTGACCCAGTACGCCTATGCGCAGGCCGGCATTCAGATCGGTGGCACCAGCCGCGACCAGTGGTACCGCTTCCGCGGCCAGACCGTCGGCCGCGACGACCTGCAGGCAGGTGACCTGGTGTTCTGGGCCAGCGGCAGCTCGTACAGCTCGATCTACCACGTGGCGCTCTACCTCGGCGGCGGCAAGGTCATCCAGGCCCCGCAGAGCGGCGACGTCGTGAAGATCAGCGGGATGTGGTTCGGCGGCGACTACTTCGGCGCCGTCCGCCCGACCAGCTGAGAAGACCCCCGCGCAGGCTCGGGGACGCCGAGCAGGGGGCCGAGGAGCAGAAGAGCGGGAGCGGAAAAGGCGTCGGGCAGCCACGGGGGGAGCTGCCCGACGCGCAAACAGGCTAGCAGTCCCGGCTCGCCGCGGGCAGGGTCCTGAGCGCGGCACGGCCCGGCAGTCGAGGACGACGGGACCCCGGCGACAGGGCCACCGCGGCCTCCAGCGGCACCGGTCGCCGGCACAGCAACGTGTAGGAGACTGGCTGGCGTGACCGCTGCCAGCAGTTCGCCCGCCCCCGAACAGCCCACTCCGCCGTCGGTCGACGCGGCCCGCCTCGAGCGTGCGCTGTTCGAGATCAAGCGGGTCATCGTCGGCCAGGACCGGCTGGTCGAGCGGATGCTGGTGGGTCTGCTCGCCCGTGGGCACGTGCTCCTGGAGGGCGTGCCCGGCGTCGCCAAGACCCTCGCGGTGGAGACCCTGGCCACCGTCGTCGGCGGCAAGTTCGCCCGTCTGCAGTTCACCCCCGACCTGGTGCCGGCGGACATCATCGGCACCCGGATCTACAAGGCCGGCCAGGACGCCTTCGACACCGAGCTCGGTCCGGTGTTCGCCAACTTCGTGCTGGCCGACGAGATCAACCGCGCCCCGGCCAAGGTCCAGTCGGCGCTGCTGGAGGTCATGGCCGAGCGGCAGGTCTCCATCGGCGGGATCACCCACCCCCTGCCCGACCCGTTCCTGGTGCTGGCCACCCAGAACCCGATCGAGAACGAGGGTGTCTACCCGCTGCCCGAGGCGCAGCGGGACCGCTTCCTGCTCAAGGTGCTCGTCGACTACCCGAGCCCGGAGGAGGAGCGCGAGATCATCTACCGGATGGGGGCGAACCCGCCGGTGGCCCAGACCGTGCTGGGGCCCGACGACGTGCGCCGGTTGCAGCGCACCGCCTCGGAGGTCTTCGTCCACCATGCGCTGGTCGACTACGTCGTCCGGCTGGTGGTGGCCACCCGGGCCCCGCGCGAGCACGGCATGGCCGACGTCGCCGGCTGGGTCTCCTACGGCGCCAGCCCGCGGGCCTCGCTGGGGCTGATCGCGGCCAGCCGGGCGCTGGCGCTGATCCGCGGCCGGGACTACGTGCTGCCGCAGGACGTCCTCGACGTCACCGCCGACGTGCTGCGGCACCGGCTGGTGCTGTCCTACGACGCGCTGGCCGACGGGGTGCCGGCCGACCACATCGTCAAGCGGGTGGTGCAGAGCGTGCCGCTGCCGCAGGTGACGCCGCGGCAGCGCTCGAGCGGCTTCGGTCCGGGCAGCCCCGGCGGACCGGTGGTGCCCGGCTTCAGCGGCCAGCCCTTCGGCCCGCCGAACGGCCAGCCCGCGTACGGCCAGCCGGGCCAGTTCGGTCCGCCCCAGGGCCAGCCCCAGGGTCAGCCCGGGCAGTACGGCCAGTTCGGGCAGCCGAACGGCCAGCCGGGCA
>JAOPVN010000541.1 GCA_025966175.1 Modestobacter sp.
GTCCGGCGCGCCGTCCACCGCGTCGGGCTCCCCGGGCCACCAGCCGACGGTGCGGCCGCCGGTCACGGTCAACGACGGATGGACGGCGACCGACCCGGTCAACTCGGGCACACCCAGCCGCGCCGCGGCCAGTGCGGCACCCGGTACCTCCGCCCACGGCACCGTCCGCGCCGCCCGGCTGGTCACCCGGGCCCGCACCAGCTCGCTGGCCAGCGGCAGGTCGAGCAGGTCGGCGACCGCCCCGGCAGCGCCACCGGCGGGGACGACGGGCTGTTCGACCAGTGGCTGTAACCACGGTGCATCGAGGACGACGGCATCCGCGCTGACCACCCGCGGCGCGACCCGGACCCGGTCCGGCGGCTCCACGTCCACGCCGTCCAGCGCCGTCGCCAGCCGGGCGTAGACGGTGCGGAGCACCGCCGGGGACACGGTGCGGGCGGGGTCGCCGAGCCGGTCCAGCAGGTCGATCGCATCGTCGACGTCGGCCAGCACGTCGGCCACGCTGGCGGGCGGCCGCAGCAGCTCGAGGACGGCGGCCGGAAGCTCCCCGGCGGCTTCGTACAGCCCCTGTAGCTCCGCGCTGTCCGGGTGCCGCAGCCGGCCGGGACGCAGGCCGCGCAGCACCGGCGAGGTCTGCAGCCACCAGCGCAGATAGCCCGGGACGAGGGTGCCGCCGAGGTCGACGTCGGCCAGCGCGGCGGGGGGCAGTGCGGCCAGCAGCGGCAGCGCCCGGTCCCAGTCGCGGACCAGCTCCAGGTCGCGGACCGCGGTCAGCTGCGGCCAGACCGGGGGCGGTGCGTCGGCGGGCAACCGGTCCAGGACGGCGTCCACCCACTCCTCGACCCGGTCGACGTCGAGCTCGTCGGGGTCCTCGGCGGTCAGCAGCGCGAAAGTGTCCAGCACGCCGAGGGCCCGCAGTGCATCGACGTCCTGCCGCGCGGCGAACTCGGGGTCCAGCGCACCCAGCGACCCGGGCGCGAGCACGTCGGCCAGCGGGGAGTTCGGCCGCACCAGCTCCCCGGCGGGAGCCCAGCCGCCGTCGTCGTCGGGCAGCGCCAGCTCGGCCAGCCACGGCAGTTCGCCGGGCGCCGTCCCGGCCGCGGCGACCAGCGCGAGGACGGCGCCGGCCAGCGGCTCGACGTCCTCGCCGTCGTCCGCCTGGTCCAGCGAGCTCTCCACGGCGGCACGCACGTCGGGGTCGGCGAGCACCGCCGCCGCCGTCGCCGGGCGGGCGCCCAACCGCTCGAGCACCCGCTGCGCCGCTCCGGTCACCGCCGTCGGCTCCGCGATCCGCAGGCCGAGCGGTGCCAGCCGGGCGGCGGGCAGGGACGCGTCGGCCAGCAGCACCCCGGCCGGGCTCTGCGCCATCCGCCCGTCGGCCAGTGGCACCGGCAGGGCGGCGAGCTCGTCACGGTCCGCCCCGTCCAGTGCGGCGTACAGCCCGGCCCACCAGTCCCCCGGCCGCTGGACGCTGCGGACGGCCTCGACGACGTCGGCAAGCCCCGCCCGGCGCACCCCGAGCGCGCTGAGCACTGCGGCGTCCGTTCGTCGTGACCAGCCGGCCGGCAGCAGTCCGGGCAGCACGCCGACGAGTGCGGCCACCCGGTCCTCGGTCGGGTCGTCGAGCGCGACGGCCCGGTCCGGGCGGAGCGGCAGCTCCTCGGGGTCGGCGGGCGGCAGCCAGGCGAAGGCACGGAGCCGGGCGAGGACGGCGCGGCAGAGCACCGCGTCGAGCTCGGCCGCCGCCAGGCCCGTCCTGGGCACGAGCTGGAGCAGCACCGGGTCGGGCGGCAGGTCGGCGAGCAGCTCCGCGTAGCTGTCGGCGGCGACCTCGATCAGCGCGTCGGTGACCGGGCCGGGGGCGACGTGCCGGCGGTCCGGGCCGAGCGGGAACGGGGCGATGAGGCGGGCGGGCAGCGACAGCGGCTCGTCGCTGGGCGTGGGTGCGTGCAGCACCTGCCGGCCGGGCAGCGGGACGGCGCGGTCGTCGCTGATCGGAACGGCCCAGGTGACGGTGTAGCCGCGGCGGTCCCGTTCCTCGACCGGCCGCTCGGTGAACAGCTCGGCCGGCAGCTCACCGGAGCGCTGGGCGACGCGCCAGGTGGTGGTCCGGTCGCCGTCGGTCAGCTCGACGCCGGCGGCGGTCCGGTCGGCCGCCAGGGTGCGGACCGCCCCGTCCAGGACGACGTCGATCCGGGCCAGCGCCGGCAGGGCGAGCAGCAGCTCGGCGTCGAGCCCGGTCAGCGCGGCCCGGACCTGCTCTTCCGTGCCCGGCCGTAGCGGGAGGACGACCTCGGTGGCGAACCCGTCGGGCGGCGTGCCGTCGGCGTCGAACGGCAGGCGGAGGACCGGGACGGCGCCGTCCCGGCGGGCCAGCTCGTCGGCGAGGGCGGGGACTCCGGCGACTGCCGCCCGGGTCTCGGCTGCGCTGAACCGGACGGAGCAGCCGGTGGAGAGGACGGCGGGCTCGTCGCTGACGGCGAGGACGGCGGAGAAGCCGACACCGAACCGGCCGACACTGCCCTCGGAGCCGCGCTTCGCCGACGCCCGCAGGCTGGCGAGCGCCTGGACGCCGTCCTCGTCCAGCGGTGCGCCGGTGTTGGCCGCCCGCAGGACGTCGCCGCTCAGTTCGAGGCGCAGGTGGCCCGGGACGCCGGCCCGGGCCGCGGCGTCGGCGGCGTTCTGCGCGAGCTCGACCAGCAGCCGGTCGCGGTAGCCGCCGCGGACCAGGTCCTCCTCGGCGTTGGCGTCCTCACGGAAGCGGGCTGCGGAGTCGGTCCAGGCGGCCAGGACGCGGCGGCGCAGCTCGGCGGGGTCAGGCACCCGCGCAGCATGCCGGACGGCGGCGCCGCCGACGTCGACGAGCGCCGCCTCCTGCCGCGATCAGGGCACCGGGTCGGCGAGGACGACGACGTTGTCGGCGTAGTTGCCCGTCCGCCGGTCGAACGCACCCCCGCAGGTGATGAGCGCCAGCTGCGCCGGGCCGTCCACCCGGAACAGCTCGGGCGACAGCCCGGGCTTGGGGATCGACGTCCGCGACGCCACCACGTACTCGTGCGCGCCACCGCCCGCGTCGGTGACCGCGACGACGTCTCCCTGCCGCACGTCGAGCAGCCCTCTCAGCGGTCCGGCGCCGTACCGAGCGGAGTCGATGTGGCCGGCGATCACGGCCGTTCCGGCCGGCCCGCCGGGCACCGCCCCGGCTGCATACCAGCCGATCACGGTGGGCTGCTCCGGCAACTGCAGCGCCCCGGAGCCAAGCACCCCGACCGGCACGACCGGGACCGGCCCGGATGTCCCGGGCACCGTCACCGTCACTGGCGGCGGCACCGCCAGGGGCGTCGCCGCCGGGGGTGTCGCTGCCAGCGTGGGCGGGGCGACGGGGGTCGCCGGAGCGGTCGCGCCGGGAGAGCCGACCGCCGTCGCCACGGGCCGCCCGATGTCCGGGGCATCGGCCCGGGGAGGCGTCCGGACGAGCGCCAGTCCCGAACCGATGAGCACGACTCCCACGCCGACCAGCACGAGGTGCCGGAGGCGCGCAGACGTCACGCGGCGGTGGCCCGGCGGCGGGCCAGCCCGACCGTCCCCGCGGCCAGGGCGAGGGCGCCGACGCCGCTCAGCGCCCAGCCCAGCC
>JAOPVN010000552.1 GCA_025966175.1 Modestobacter sp.
CTGGCGTCGGTGAGGCGCTGGAGCTCGTCCTCGGTGAGCACCAGGTCCTGCATCGGCAGCAGGTCGGCGAGCTGCTCGACCGAGCGGCCGCTGGCGATCGGTGCGGTGATCGTCGGCTGGTCGGCCAGCCAGCGCAGCGCCACCGCCGCCCCGGTCACGCCGTGGGCGTCGGCGATCTCGCGCAGTGCGGCGAGCACCCGGTCGCCCTTCTCCCCCACGTACTGCGAGGCGCCCTTGGCGCGGGGCGAGTCGATCGTCTCGCCGGCGCGGTACTTGCCGGTCAGGAAGCCACGGGCCAGCCCGAAGTAGGGCATCGCGCCCAGGCCGTGCTCGGCGACGACGTCGCGCAGCTGGCCCTCGTAGGCCTCCCGCTCCATCAGGTTGTAGTGCGGCTGCAGGGCCACGTAGCGGGCCAGTCCCAGCCGCTCCGAGATCTCCAGCGCCTCGGCCAGCCGCTTGGCCGAGTAGTTGGACGCGGCGATGTGGCGGACCTTGCCCGCCGTCACCAGCTCGTCGAAGGCGGTGAGCGTCTCCTCCAGCGGCGTCGTCTCGTCGTCGTAGTGCGCGTAGTACAGGTCGATCGTCTCGACCTGCAGGTTGCGCAACGACCGCTCGGCGGCCGCCCGGATCTCCGGCGCCGACAGCGGGTGCTCCTTCTCCCCCGGGCTGGCCTTGGTGGCCACGACCATCCGGTCGCGCACCCCGCGCTCGGCCATCCAGCGGCCGAGGATCTGCTCGGAGACGCCGTTGCCGTACATCTCGGCGGTGTCCACGAACGGCGACTCGGTGCTGGGGGTGGCGTCGAGGAACCGGTCGAGCAGCGCGAAGGACGTCGGCTCGTCGGCCGTCCAGCCGAACACGTTGCCGCCCAGGCAGAGGTCACTGACGGTCAGATCGGTCCCGGGGAGCTGTGGCATGACTCCACGCTAGTCACAGGGCCCACCTGCCCCCCACCGCTCGCAGGCTCGCGGCGGGACCCTGCAGGAGGGCCAGTGCGTCGCTCAGCGGGTGGCCGATGCGCCGATCGGCCCCAAATACGTGACGGTTGTGACCAAGGAGCATGAAAACCCCGGAAATCCGGGGTCAGCGCTGGCCAGGAGCGATCTCGGCATGGCAACGTGCCCGCCGTTGCTGGTCGACGACGTGGTCGGCCAGATCCGCCCGCCGGACCCCCGCCGCGCACCTGGTGCACGACGGGAAGGCACGGTGGAGAGCCCGGAGTCCGCCTGGACGACCCGGGGAACGCGGCCGGTCCGACCGGTCGCGACACCAGACTGCGTCCGCTCCGAACCGGGGCGGGCCGCTGAGACAACAGCGAGAGGAACACGATGAACAAGGCAGAACTCGTCTCCGCCATCGCCAAGCGCGCCGAGGTCCCCGCCTCGACCGTCGACTCCGTGATCGACGGCCTGCGCGAAGAGCTCGTCGAGGCCATCACCCGCGGTGACAAGGTCGCCGTCCCCGGGCTGCTGACCGTCGAGCGCTCGCAGCGCTCCGCCCGCACCGGCCGCAACCCGCAGACCGGCGAGTCGATCGAGATCGCCGCTGCCAACACCGTCAAGGTGACCGCCGGTTCGGTCCTGAAGAAGGCCGCTGCCGCCGTTCCGGTCGAGTAAGGACCCGGCTGCCCCCCACCCTTCGCGAGCTCAGGGTGGGGCCCTGCAGCCGGGCCTCCAGCACGTCACCTGCGCCCCCGTCCGCTCCCAGACCCTCGTGTCAGGATGCGGGCGGGGGCGCCGCTCATCGTCGAGCGGGCCAGCGAGGAGATCACGTGACCGCGGTGCAGACCGACCTCTCGATCACCACCGACCCGGCCGAGGTCGGCATGGACGCCGCGAGGCTGGAGCGGCTGGACCGCCGGCTCGCCCGCTGGGTCGACGAGGGCCAGCTGCCCGGTTTCCTGGTGACGGTGGCCCGGCACGGCCGGCTCGTGCACGTCGGGAAGTACGGGCACCGCGACGTCGAGGCCGGGCGCCCGGTGACCGATGAGACGCGCTGGCGGATCTACTCGATGACCAAGCCGGTGACCTCGGTGGCGGCGATGTCGCTGTACGAGGAGGGGGCCTTCGAGCTCTCCGACCCGATCAGCCGCTGGCTGCCGGAGTTCGCCGAGACCCGGGTGTACGCCGCGGGGCCGGCGCAGAAGCCGGTGACCGTGCCGCTGATGGAGCCGATCCGGGTCCGGCACCTGCTGTCGCACACCTCGGGGCTCACCTACGGCTTCCACCACGCCCACCCGGTCGACGGGCTCTACCGGCTGCGCGGGCACGAGTGGGGCACCCCGCCCGGGGCCGACTCCGCGGAGGTCACCCGGCAGTTCGCCGCCATGCCGTTGCTCTTCCAGCCCGGCAGCGAGTGGAACTACGGGGTGTCCACCGACGTGCTGGGCCGGCTGGTCGAGGTCATCGCCGGCAAGCCGCTGGACGAGGTGTTCGCCGAGCGCGTCTTCGGGCCGCTGGGCATGACCGAGACCTCCTTCGGGCTGCGCCCCGAGGACGACGTGGCCGACCTCGCGCAGCTCTACGGCCCCGGCGTCGTCCCGCTGCCGGCCCCCGTCGCCGAGGCCGCGCACCGCACGCCGGCGTTCCTCTCCGGCGGCGGCGGGCTGGTGTCGACCGCCGGGGACTACCTGAAGTTCGTGGAGATGCTGCGCCGCGGCGGTTCGGTCAGTGACGAACCGGGCGCCGACCGGGTGCTGGGCGCACGCACCCTGGCCCACATGGTGGGCAACCACCTCCCCGGGAACGCCGACCTGGAGACCTTCGGCCGGCCCCTCTACGCCGAGACCCCGCTGCGCGGTGTCGGCTTCGGGCTGGGCTTCTCGATGGTCCTGGACCCGGTCCGCTACGGCGGCGTCGCCAGCGTGGGCACCTACAGCTGGGGCGGCGCGGCCTCCACGGAGTTCTTCGTCGACCCGGTCGAGGACCTGACGGTCAGCTTCTACACGCAGCTGCTGCCCTCGAGCACCCTGCCGATGCGCAACTACCTCCGGACCCTGGTGCAGCAGGCCCTCGTCTGAGGCGGGTGACGCAGGTGGTCGGGGTGCGCGCCGTCCTGCCCCGGGCCGCCGTGCGCTGTTCCGGCCAAAATGGCCATTTTGGCGGGAACAGCCGCCCGCCACGTAGAGCGGTCGGGCCAAAATGGCCATTTTGGCCCCTGGGTCAGTCGCCGGTGGCGCCGTCGATCCGCTCGCGCAGCAGGTCCGCGTGCCCGTTGTGCCGGGCGTACTCCTCGATCATGTGCAGGTAGATCCAGCGCAGCGAGACCCGCTCGCCGCGCCGCAGCGCCGCGCCGACGTCGTCCAGCGACTCGTGCTCGGCGGCCAGCGCGCGGCTGACCTCGAGCTCGGCGGTGAAGGCGGCCAGCTCGCGGGCGACGGCGGTGTCGGTGTCCGGGTGGTCGGTGTCCCGGCCGATCGCGTCGAAGTCGCCGTCCTCGTCGTCCGGGCCGTAGTAGAGCGGCTGCACCTGCTGCCCGGCCAGCACCCGGCGGAACCAGCTCCGCTCGACCTCGGTCATGTGCCGGACCAGCCCCCGCAGGCTCAGCGACGACGGCGGCACCGACCGCTCACCGAGCTGCTCAGCGCTGAGGCCGGCGCACTTCTGCAGCAGCGTCGCCCGGTGGAACTCCAGCCACGCCTCGACCCCGGCGCGCTCGCCGTCGCGGAACGGGGGATCGACGCGGTCGGGGACGGGCGGGAACTCGGTCATGGCTCAGATCATGGCGTCTGCTTGGCTGGGTGGGTGTTGCGACTCGGGCCCCTCGACGTGCCGGACGGCGGGCTGGTCGTGATGGCGATCGTCAACCGCACCCCGGACTCCTTCTACGACCGCGGGTCGACCTACGAGTTGGACGCCGCGCTGGCCCGGGTCGAGCAGGTGGTGGCCGAGGGTGCGGACATGGTCGACGTCGGTGGCGTGAAGGCCGCGCCCGGCGCGGAGGTGGACGCCGCCGAGGAGATCCGCCGGACCGTCGACCTGGTCGCCGCGATCCGCGCGGCGCACCCGCGGCTGCCGATCTCCATCGACACCTGGCGCGCCGAGGTGGCCCGGGAGGCGCTGGCCGCCGGTGCCGACGTCGTCAACGACGCCTGGGGTGGGGTCGACCCCGAGCTGGCGGTCGTCGCCGCCGAGGCCGGCGCCGGCATCGTGTGCACGCACGCCGGCGGGCTGCCGCCGCGGACCCGGCCGCACCGGGTCGCCTACGACGACGTGGTGGCCGACATCGTGCGGCGGACGACGGCACTGGCCGAGGCCGCCGTCGCTGCCGGCGTCGACCGCGAGCGGGTGCTGATCGACCCGGGGCACGACTTCGGCAAGAACACCCGCCACTCGCTGGAGGCGACCCGACGGCTGGACGAGCTGGTGGCGACCGGGTGGCCGGTGCTGGTGGCGCTGTCGAACAAGGACTTCGTCGGCGAGACCCTCGACGTCCCGGTCGAGGCGCGGCTGACCGGCACCCTGGCGACGACCGCGGTCAGCGCGTGGCTGGGCGCCCGGGTGTTCCGGGTGCACGACGTCGCCGCGACCCGGCAGACGCTGGACATGGTGGCCTCGATCCGCGGCGACCGCCCCCCGGCGCGCACCGTGCGCGGCCTGGCCTGATCGGACCGGCTCCGGCACGCGGACTCCCGCACCGCCCCCTGTCCCGGCGCCGGGAGAGGGCCTAGCCTCTCGCTGCAGCCGACCGGGAGGTGCCGCCATGAGCGGTCGCGTCGTCCACTTCGAGATCCCCTTCGACGACGGGGACCGCGCCCGCCGGTTCTACGCCGAGGCCTTCGGCTGGCAGGTCGAGCAGATGCCGGAGATGAGCTACACGCTCGTCGCCACCGGCCCCATCGGTGACCAGGGGCCGAGCGAACCGGGGTACATCAACGGCGGGATGGTGGCACGGGAGGGCAGCCCGTCGTCCGGCCCGGTCGTCACCCTCGACGTCGAGAGCATCGACAAGGCGCTGACCCGGATCGACGAGCTCGGCGGCACGGTGCTGGTGCCCAAGCAGTCGGTCGGCCATCTGGGCTTCACGGCGTACATCAGCGACTGCGAGGGCAACGTCATCGGGCTGTGGGAGACCGTCCCGCACGGCTGACCGGCCCCTCAGGGCGCGCGGGTCTCGGTGGCCACCCAGGCCAGGTAGTCCGGGTGCCCGCCGGTCAGCGGCAACGCGATGACGCACGGCACCTCGTCGGGGTGCTCGGCGCGGGCCCGCTCGACGATCGCCGGCACCAGGGTCGCCCGGGTGTGCAGCCCGACCCGGGCCTGCGGGTCGTCGTGCACCGCGCCGTCCCACCGGTACACCGCACGCATCGCCGGGATGACGTGTGCAAGGACCCCGCCGTCACCACGACCTCGACCAGCTCCGCCACGTCCCACCCCTCTCGATAGGTTGCCCGGCATGGCCGCCACCGGGTTCCACACCGCCGACGAGCTCAACGCACTGCTGCCCGGCACGTTGCCAGGGTTGCTGGGCATCGTGATCGACACCCACGAGCGGGGGCGGCTGACCAGCCACCTCGACGTCCGGCCCGAGCTGCTCGCGCCCAACGGCTACCTGCACGCCGGCACCGTGGTGACCCTCGCCGACACCAGTTGCGGCCTGCCCACGCGGGCGCTGCTGCCCGAGGGCTCCACCGGCTTCACCACCATCGAGCTCAAGAGCAACCACCTGAGCACGGCCCGCGAGGGCCAGATCGCCTGCACGGCGACGAACGTGCACG
>JAOPVN010000560.1 GCA_025966175.1 Modestobacter sp.
GACGCCACGGGGTCGAGCTGGCCGGAGTCGGCGCGCTCGGCGTGTCGGCGATGATGCACGGCTACCTCGCGTTCGACGCCGACGGCGCGCTGCTGACGCCGTTCCGCACGTGGCGCAACACGAACACGGGTCGAGCAGCCGAGCAGCTCAGCGCGGAGTTCGGCTGCAACATCCCGCACCGGTGGAGCGTCGCGCACCTCTACCAGGCGATCCTGGACCGCGAGGAACACATCGGTCGGCTCGACCATCTGACGACATTGGCCGGCTACGTGCACTGGCAGCTCACCGGCGAGAAGGTCCTGGGCATCGGGGATGCCAGCGGCATGTTCCCGATCGACAACGCCACCGGCGGGTACGACACCACGATGCTGGCCCGGTTCGACCAGCTGGCTGCCGAGGCCGGGGTCGAGCTGACCCTGGCCGAAGTGCTGCCCGCCATCGCACTCGCCGGCCAGCCGGCCGGCACGCTCACCGACGCGGGCGCGGCGCTGCTCGACCCGACCGGGCGACTGCGTCCGGGCATCCCGCTCTGTCCCCCGGAGGGTGATGCGGGCACGGGGATGGTCGCCACCAACTCGGTCGCTCCGCGCACCGGCAACGTCTCCGCCGGAACGAGCATCTTCGCCATGGTCGTGCTCGAGCGGGAGCTCGTCGGGACCCACCGCGAACTGGACCTGGTCACCACGCCGGCCGGCGACCCGGTGGCCATGGTGCACTGCAACAACGGGGCCAGTGAACTGGACGCCTGGGCCGGGCTGTTCGCCCAGTTCGCCCGGGCGCTGGGTGTCCAGGTCGACCCGTCGGCGGTCTTCGAGACCCTCTTCACTGCCGCGCTGGCCGGTGCCAGCGACTGCGGCGGGATGCTCGCCTACAACTACCTCTCCGGGGAGCCGATCACCGATTTCGAGGAGGGCCGGCCGCTCTTCCTGCGGTCCCCGGACAGCAGGCTCGACCTCGGCACCTTCATGCGGACGCACCTGTTCGCCTCCCTGGCCACGCTCAGGATCGGCATGGACGTACTGCAGAAGACCGAGGGCGTGCGGCTGAGGCGGATGTTCGCGCACGGCGGCTAGTTCAAGACCGAGGGCGTCGCGCAACGCTTCCTGGCTGCCGCGCTCGACACCCCGGTCTCCGTCGGCGACGTCGCTGCGGAGGGGGGCGCCTGGGGCATCGCCGTCCTGGCCGCCTTCGCCACCGCACGCTCGCCGGAGCAGAGCCTGGCGCACTACCTGGACACCACGGTCTTCGCCGGCGCGAGCCTGCAGACCGCGGAGCCCGAGCCCAGCGACGTCGCGGGCTTCGATGCATTCATGCAGCGGTACGTCGCCGCACTCCCGGTCGAGCGGGCCGCCGTGGACCACGTGGGGATCGGCCACCGGCGGGCCGAGCCGCAGACCGCAGAGACCGGAACAACCTCCGCCGCCGTCCCCGAGGAGCAGCCGGTATGAGCCAGCCCCCGACCCCCGCCGAGCGGGGCACCCATCAGGCGCAGCGCGCGCACGTCGCCGCCCTGCACGCCGAGCTCACCCGGTACGCGCTGGTGACCTGGACGGCGGGCAACGTCTCCGAGCGGGTGCCCGGCGAGGACCTGTTCGTCATCAAGGGCAGCGGCGTCTCCTACGACGAGCTGACCTGGGAGGGGATCACCGTCTGCGACCTGGACGGTCGGGTCGTCGACGGCGTCCGCGCCCCCTCCAGTGACACCGCCGCGCACGCCTACGTCTACCGGAACATGCCGCAGGTCAACGGTCAGGTGCACACGCACAGCCCGTACGCCGCGGCCTGGGCCGCGCGGGGCGAGGAGATCCCCTGCGTGCTGACCGCGATGGCCGACGAGTTCGGCGGGCCCATCCCGGTGGGCCCGTTCGCGTTGATCGGTGACGACTCCATCGGCCAGGGCATCGTCGCGACGCTGTCCGGCCACCGGTCGCCGGCGGTGCTCATGCAGAACCACGGCGTCTTCACCATCGGCCCCTCGGCGAAGGCCGCCGTCAAGGCCGCGGTCATGACCGAGGACGTCGCCCGCACCGTGCACCTCTCCCGCCAGCTGGGCGAGCCCATCCCGATCGCGCAGGCGGACATCGACTCGCTGTACGCGCGCTACCAGAACGTCTACGGACAGCGTTGAGAGAGGACCGAGCAGTGGCATTCGAGGGTCAGGAGCTGTGGTTCCTCACCGGAAGCCAGGGGCTGTACGGCGAGGAGACGCTCCAGCAGGTCGCGGAGCAGTCCCAGCGGGTCGCGGCCACGTTGGACGGCGCCGCCGAGGTGCCGGTGCGCGTCGTGTGGAAGCCCGTCCTCACCGACGCCGGCGCGATCCGGCAGGCCATGGGTCAGGCCAACGAGGACCCCGCCTGCCTCGGCGTGATCACCTGGATGCACACCTTCTCCCCGGCGAAGATGTGGATCTCCGGGCTCGACGCCCTCCGCAAGCCGCTGCTGCACCTGCACACCCAGGCCGACGCCGCCCTCCCGTGGGCGACGATCGACATGGACTTCATGAACCTCAACCAGGCCGCCCACGGCGACCGGGAGTACGGCTTCATGCTGACCCGGCTGCGGACGCCCCGGACCACGGTGGCCGGGCACGTCGGCAACCCGCGGGTGCAGGCCCGGGTGGGCTCCTGGGCCCGCGCCGCCGCCGGGGCGGCCGCCGCCCGCGGGCTGAAGCTCGCCCGGTTCGGCGACAACATGCGCAACGTCGCGGTGACCGAGGGCGACAAGGTCGAGGCGGAGATCCGCTTCGGCATGTCGGTCAACACCTGGGGCGTCAACGACCTGGTCGCGGTGGTCGAGCGGGTGGCCGACTCGGCGGTCGACGCCGTCGTGGCCGAGTACGGCGACCTCTACGACATGGACGCCGACCTGCGCCCGGGCGGTGACCGGCACGAGAGCGTGCGGTACCAGGCCCGGGTCGAGGTGGCGCTGCGCTCGTTCCTGACCGACGGCGGCTTCGGCGCATTCACCACCAACTTCGAGGACCTCGGCGGGCTGCGGCAGCTGCCGGGCCTGGCGGTGCAGCGGCTGATGGCCGACGGCTACGGCTTCGGCGGCGAGGGCGACTGGAAGACGTCGGCGCTGCTGCGGGTGCTCAAGGTGGCGGCACAGGGGCTCCCCGGTGGCACCTCCTTCATGGAGGACTACACCTACGACCTGGCGGCGGAGAAGCCGAAGATCCTCGGCGCCCACATGCTCGAGGTCTGCCCCACGATCGCCGGGGAGCGGCCGCGCCTGGAGGTGCACCCGCTCGGCATCGGCGGCCGGGAGGACCCCGCCCGGCTGGTCTTCACCGCCGCCCCCGGCGCCGGCATCACGCTGGGCTGGTCGGACCTCGGTGACCGGTTCCGCTGGGTGGCCAACGAGATCGACGTCGTCGAGCCGTCCGAGCCGCTGCCGAACCTGCCGGTCGCCCGCGCGGTCTGGGAGCCCCGGCCGGACTTCGAGACGGCGACCGAGGGCTGGCTGACCGCCGGCGGCCCGCACCACACGGTGCTGTCCACCCAGCTCGGCGCCGAGGAGCTCACCGACCTGGCCGAGGTGTTCCAGACCGAGCTGGTGCTCATCGACGCCGACACCACCCGCCGCGGCCTGGCCAAGGAGCTGCGCTGGAGCGCGGCCTACCACCGGCTCAACCAGCGCCTCTGAGAAGGGCCCCCTTGCCCCCACCACTCGCGGCGGGGGCGTCGTCCAGTGCGCAGTTGTGGTCGTCACGCTCGGCGTGTCCGGCCGTGTCGGCGACCACAACTGCTCACTCGGCACGCGAGCTCAGCCGTAGACGCGGATCACGCCGTCCAGCACGGCGTGGAACGCGTTCTCGGCGGTGACGTCGCCGCCGTCGTCCGCGTCACCGCTGAGCACCCACACCCCGGCGCCGCGAGCATCGGGAACGGCCAGCCCGATGCTGGAGCTGCCCGCATTCCAGCACTCGGTCAGCACGGCCCCGCCGGGCAGCTCCGCCTCGGGGCAGGACCGCGGCTGGT
>JAOPVN010000563.1 GCA_025966175.1 Modestobacter sp.
CCGCCGCGCCCTGCGCCAACGTGGCCACGACGGCCACCGCGTCCGCCAGCTCGCCGCCGGAGCCGCCGGCCTCCTCGGGCAGCCCGACGCCGGTCAGCCCGGCGTCGGCCAGCGCCGACCACAGCCCGGCGTCCCACGGCCGCTCCGCTGTCAGCACGAACGGCTCGAACGAGCTCAGGATGTCCCGGACGGTCTCGACCACCAGGTCGGTGTCGGAGGAAGACATCAGCGCAGCCCCAATCCGCGAGCGACGATCCCTCGGAGGATCTCGTTGGTGCCGCCCCGCAGCGTGTAGCCCGGCGCGTGCAGCTGCGCCTCGGCCAGCGCCCGGCCCAGCGGGTCGGGGCTGTCCAGCGACGCCGGGACGTCGACCGCGCGGCGCACCTCGTCGATGACGTCGGCCTCGAACGTCGTCCCCACGTCCTTGACGAGTGCAGCCGGGATGTCCGGCAGCTCACCGCGGTCCAGTGCGCCGGCGATCCGCAGCGACATCTGCCGCAGCGCCAGCAACCGGGCCGAGAGCCGGCCGAGGGTGGCCAGCTGCGCCGGATCGCCGGACTCCGCCGCCCGCCGGGCGAACTCGGCGACAAGGGGATAAGTCGACAGGAACCGTTCGGGCCCGGAGCGCTCGAAGGCCAGCTCCGCGGTCACCTGGTGCCAGCCGTTGCCCTCCTCCCCCAGCAGCATGTCGCCGGGGACGACGACGTCGTCGAACACGACCTCGTTGAAGTGGTGACCGCCGTCGAGGATGCGGATCGGGTTGACCGTGATGCCGGGCAGCGACAGGTCGACGAGCAGCTGGGAGAGGCCTGCGTGCCGGTTGGCCGGATCGGCCGGTGAGGTGCGGACCAGGGTGATCGCGTAGTGGCTGGCGTGGGCGTTCGACGTCCACACCTTCGCCCCGTTGACCACCCAGTCGCCGTCGGCGTTGCGGCTGGCCCGGGTGCGGATCGAGGCGAGGTCCGAGCCGCTGTCGGGCTCGCTCATGCCGATGACGACGTAGCACTCCCCCGCGGCGATCCTCGGCAGGATCTCGGCGCGCTGCGCCTCGGTGCCGTACCGCAGCAGGTTCGGGCCGGACTGCCGGTCGGCGATCCAGTGCGCAGCCACGGGCGCGCCGGCGGCGAGCAGTTCCTCGGTGACGGCGTAGCGCTCCATCGCCGTCCGCTCGTGCCCGCCGTAGCGCTTCGGCCAGGTCATCCCCAGCCAGCCGCGCTCGCCGAGCTTCTTCGAGAAGGCCGGGTCGACGCCGGAGAGCCAGGTGTCGACATGCGTGGTGAAGGTGCCCGCGGCGAGCTCGGCAGCGAGGAACTCGCGCACCTCGGCCCGGACCTCCTCGGCCGCCGCCGAGCGTGGCGCAGGCGCCAGCGTCAACGAGTTGCTGCTCATGCAGTGCTCCCCACGTCGGTGCGGCCGTCTACGTCGGTTCTACCGGCTGCCGTGTGAGTCGGCCCGGCCGGGGGCAGGCTGCCCGGGTGACCGATGCCTTCCAGCTCCAGCGCTTCGTCGACGCCCAGGACGACGGCGGCACCTACGACCAGGCACTGGCCGAGCTGCACGCCGGTCAGAAGCGCAGCCACTGGATGTGGTTCGTCTTCCCCCAGGTCGCCGGCCTGGGCCGGAGCACGACGGCCCGGCACTACGCGATCAGCGGACTGGACGAGGCCCGCGCCTACGTGGTCCACCCCGTGCTCGGACCGCGGCTCCTGGAGTCCGCCCGAGCGCTGACAGCGCTGGACACCTCCGACGCGGTCGCGGTGTTCGGCGGGACCGACGCGCAGAAGCTGCGCTCGTCGATGACCCTGTTCGCCGCCGCAGCGCCCGACGAGCCGGTCTTCGGCCAGGTGCTCGACCAGTACTTCGCCGGCGCGCCCGACGAGGGCACGACCGGCCGACTCTGACCGGCAGGCCCCCTTCTCGGTCCTTTTTACGAACACGTTCGTCACGTACTTGTTCTGAACGAACATGTTCGTCATAGTGGTCGTGCGACGCGGACACCCCGCGCCTCCGAGAGGAGATCCCCATGGCCACCACCACCGACCGGACGCCGCCGGGCCCCGCACCGACAGCACCGGCGTCCGCGCCGCCGTCGTCCCGTTTGATGTGGGCGGTCCTCGCCGTCGTCCTCATCGCCGACGCGCTGGACCTGCTCGACTCGACCATCACCACGATCGCTGCTCCCAGCATCGTGGCCGACATCGGCGGCGGCTCCGGCCTGATCACCTGGCTGGGTGCCGCCTACGCCCTCTCGATGGGCGCGCTGCTGGTCGTCGGCGGGCGCCTCGGCGACCGGCTGGGCCAGCGCCGGGTCTTCCTGGTCGGGATGGCCGGGTTCACCACCGCCTCCGCGCTCTGCGGGTTCGCCGTCGACCCGGCGATGCTGCTGGCCGGCCGCGCGCTGCAGGGCGCCTTCGGTGCACTGCTCATCCCGCAGGGGATCGCGATCATGACGAAGACCTTCGACCGGAAGATGCTCGGCCGGGCGTTCGCGGTCTTCGGCCCGATGCTCGGCCTGGCCACGGTCGGCGGTCCGGTGCTGGCCGGCTTCCTGATCGACGCCGACCTCGCCGGGCTCGGCTGGCGCCCGGTCTTCCTGATCAACATCGTGCTCGGCAGCGCCGGGCTGGTCGCCGCCGTCCGAGTGCTCCCCCGGGTCGAGGCCGACCCCGCGGTCCGGGTCGACGGGCTCGGCGCGCTCTACCTGGCCGGCGGCATGTTCGCGCTGCTGTACGGGCTGACCGAGGGTCCGCGCGCGGACTGGAACGCCCTGTCCCTGACCAGCCTGGCGGTCGGCGTCGTCGGCTTCGGGCTGTTCTGCCGGCGCCAGCTCACCGCCGCCTCACCGCTGATCCGGCCCACCCTGCTGGCCAACCGCGGCTTCACGTCCGCGCTGCTGATGGGGCTGGCCTACTTCGCCGCCCTCAACGGGCTGGTCTACGTCATCTCACTGTTCCTGCAGGAGGGGCTGGGCCTGCGACCCAGCGCCGCTGCCCTGCACCTGCTCCCGATGACCGCGGGGATCATCGTCGCCGCCGGCGCCTGCATGGCCCTGCTGCCGAAGCTCGGCCGGAGCCTGGTGCCGATCGGCCTGCTGCTCACCGCGGGGGGCGGAGCCTGGCTGCTGGCGGCCATCCACTCATCGGGCACCGAGGTGGGCGGCTGGATGCTGGTCCTCCCGGTCTTCGTCGTCGGGCTGGGCATGGGCGCCTGCTTCGGCACCATCTACGACCTGGCGCTCGGTGACATCGACCCGGCCGAGGCGGGCAGCGCGAGCGGCTCGCTCAGCGCCGTCCAGCAGCTGGCTGCCGGCATCGGATCGGCGGTGGTGACGTCGGTCTACCTCAGCACCTCGGCGTCCGGCGGACTGGTGCACGCGATGACCATCAGCCTGGTGATCGTCACCGTCGTGACCGTGGCCTGCGTCGGCCTGGTGCCACTGCTCCCCCGGCGGGCACCGGCGGGGAACCCCGAGCTGGCGCACTGATCCTGTGCGTGCCCACATCGCGGGTCCGCCGGCCCGGGGCGGGCGATCGGCCATGATGTCGCCACCATGACGCCACCGGACTCCCCTGCCCCGCTCAGCCGGCGCGAGCGCCCCGCGAAGCCGGCGCTGAGCCGCCGCGCGATCGTCGACGCGGCGCGCACGCTGCTCGCCGAGGAGGGGCTGGAGCGGGTCACCATGCGCCGGATCGCCGCGGCGCTGGACACCGGCGCCGCCTCGCTCTACGTCTACGTGCGCAACGCCGAGGAGCTGCACGCGGCGGTGCTGGACGAGCTGCTCGCCGACGTCGCACTGCCCGGTGGTCAGGGCTCGTGGCGGGAGCGCCTGGTCGAACTGCTGATGTCCTACACCGAGGTGCTCTACGCGCACCCGAGCCTGGCCCGGATGGCGGTCACCACCCGGCCCAGCGGACCGCACTCACTCCACCTGTTCGAGACCCTGCTCGGGTTGCTGAGGGAAGGCGGCGTGCCCGTGCGGGACGCCGCCTGGGCCGCCGACCTGCTGGTCCAGCACGCCACGGTCAACGCGGCCGAGGCCGGCACCCGCGGTGACACCCCGGAGTCCGAATTCGAGGACGCCGCCCTGGTGTCCGCCGTCCGCGCCGCTGCGGCCGACGGCGAGCACCCGAACCTCGCCGCGGCGGGCGACGCCGTCTTCAGCGGCACCGGGGTCGGCCGGCTGCGCTGGTCCTTCGAACTGCTCCTCAACGGCGTCCTGGCCACCCCGGTCCCGGAGGACTGACCCGGCGCTCCGGCGTCCGCCACGACCTCCTCGGCGCCGTTGCAGGGTCCCGCCGCGAGCGTGCGAGTGGCGGGGGGCAACGGGGTCCTTCGTCAGACGATCCGGACGCGCAGCCGGCGGAACCCGCGGCCCTTGCTCTCCATCTTCACGACCTCCACCCGGCCCACCATCGCGGTCGACGCGACGTGGGTGCCGCCGTCGGCCTGGGTGTCGAGCCCGACGATGTCCACGATCCGCACCACCTCCAGGTCCGGGGGCAGCAGGTTGGTCGCGGTCCGGATGATGTCCGGGATCGCGAACGCCTCCTCGCGCGGCAGCTCCGTGACCTCGATCCGGCGGTCGGCGGCGAGCTCGGCGTTGACCGACTCGGCGACCCGGTCCTTGAAGTCCGGCGGCACCTCGGCCAGGTCGAAGTCCATCCGGGCGGTCAGCGGCTCCATGTTGCCGCCGGTGACCAGGGCCCCGTAGTCCCGGAAGACGACGCCGGTGAGCACGTGCAGCCCGGAGTGGGTGCGCATGAGTGCGGTGCGGCGCTCGTCGTCCAGCGCGCCGCGCACCGCCGTCCCCACCGGCGGCAGCGGGTCGCCCTCGACCGGGATCAGGTAGAGCTCGTCGCCGTGCCGGGTGCCGGCGATCCGGGTGCGCACCCCGCCCCACAGCAGCACGCCCTGGTCCGGCGGCTGACCGCCGCCGCCGGGGTAGAACGCCGAACGGTCCAGCACGATCCCCTGCTCGGGGTCGGCCGCGATGACCGTCGCGTCCCACTCGCGCACCGTGGCGTCGGCGAGATCGAGGCGGTGGGTGTGCCCGTGGTGAGCGGTGGCCATGCCGGCATCCTGCCCGGCCCTGGGTTCCGCCAAAATGGCCATTTTGGCGGAACCGGGCCGGAGCCGGGACCCGCGAAGGAGCGCGGGTGCACGTACGGTTGCCAGTCGCCGCAGAGCACGTCCGCGCGCAGCCCTACGCATCCCTCCCGAGGAGCAGCACCCGTTGTCGAGCTCGTCCCGCGACGTCGCCCCCGATCCCGACCTGGCCACCGAGCAGATCGCCGTCGCCGACCTGTACCGGCGGCTGGACGCCACCCGTGCCCACGCCGTCACCCGCTTCCGCCAGGCGCTGGCCATGCCGGTGATCAACCCGCAGTCCCTGGGTGAGCGCGAGGCCACCGCCCGTTTCCAGGGCCAGCGGATCACCGCGCTGGACGCCGCAGACCACGGGCTGGTGATCGGCCGGCTGGACCGCGAGAGCTCGCCACAGCCGCTCTACATCGGTCGGGTCGGTCTCGCCGCGGACGACCCGGCGGGCGACCCCGCGCTGGTCGACTGGCGGGCGCCGGCCTCGCGGCCGTTCTACACCGCGACGCCGTTCCGGCCGGAGGGCGTCGTCCGCCGCCGGCACATCCGGACCCGCGGGCGCGAGGTGACCGCGGTCAACGACGAGGTGCTGACCATCGACGTCGAGGCCACCGACGGCCCGCCGCTCACCGGCGAGGCCGCGCTGATGGCGGCGCTGACCGCGGAGCGCACCGGCCGGATGACCGACATCGTCGCCACCATCCAGGCCGAGCAGGACGCGATCATCCGCAGCGACGCGCGCGGGGTGCTGGTCGTCCAGGGCGGCCCGGGCACCGGGAAGACGGCGGTCGCCCTGCACCGCGCCGCCTACCTGCTCTACACGCACCGGGAACGGCTGGCCCGCAGCGGGCTGCTGGTCGTCGGCCCCACGCCCACCTTCCTGCGGTACATCGCCGACGTGCTGCCCGCACTCGGGGAGACCGGGGTGCTCCTCGCCGGCCTCGGCCAGCTGCGGCCGGGCATGGACGCCCGCGGGCAGGAGGCCCCGGAGGTCGCCGAGGTGAAGGGCCGGCTGGCGATGGCCGACGTCGTCAAGGCCGCCGTCCGCGACCGCGAGACCGTGCCGCGCGGCATGCGCGAGCTGGTGATCGACGGGATCCGGATCCCGCTGCGCCCGGTCGACCTCACCCGGTGCCGCACCACCGCCCGGCGCGCCTCCCGGCTGCACAACCTGGGCCGCCCGGCCTACGTCCGCGCCCTCATCGAGGTGATCGCCCAGCGGTACGCCGACCGGATCGGCGGCGACGTGCGGGGTGGGGCCAACCTGCTGAGCCGCCGGGACGTCGAGGCGCTGCAGTCGGAGATCGCCGGCGAGACCGCCGTCCGGCAGTTGGTCGACGAGCTGTGGCCGGTGCTCACCCCCGAGCAGCTGCTCACCGAGCTGTTCGCCGATCCGGCCCGGATCCGGCGGGCCACCAAGGGCTGGACCGACGAGGACCGGGCGCTGCTCGAGCGCCCGGCCACGGCGCCGTGGACGCCGGCGGACGTGCCGCTGCTGGAGGAGGCCGACGAGCTGCTCGGCTACGACGACAGCGCGGAGCGGGCGCAGGCGGCCCGCCGCCGCCGGCAGGCCCGGGACGAGGCGCAGGAGACGCTGGACCTGCTGCACGGCTCCCGGTCCACCGACCTGGAGGACGACGAGGAGGCCGAGGAGCTCAGCGCCGGTGACCTGATGGACGCCGACATGCTGGCCGAGCGGGACGCCGAGGTCGACGTCCGCTCCGCCGCCGAGCGGGCCGCCACCGACCGGACCTGGGTGTTCGGGCACGTCGTGGTCGACGAGGCGCAGGAGCTGTCGGCGATGGCCTGGCGGCTGCTGGCCCGCAAGTGCCCCACCCGTTCGATGACCGTCGTCGGTGACCTGGCCCAGACCGGCAGCCTGGCCGGCGCGACCGACTGGGGCGCGGTGCTCCGGCCGCACGCCGGGGAGCAGTGGCGGCTGGCCCAGCTGACCGTCAACTACCGGACACCGGCCGAGATCATGGCGGTCGCCGCGGACGTGCTCGCCGCGAGCGAGGCGGTCACCGAGCCGCCGCGCTCGGTGCGCAGCACGGGGGTGCCCCCGGTCGCCGAGCAGGTGACCGAGGAGGCGCTGCTCCCCCGGGTCGCCGCGGTCACCACCGAGCTGACCGCCGCCGGGGGCACGGTGGCGGTGATCGTCCCGCCGAGCCGGGTGTCGGCCGTCGTCGACGCCCTGGGTGCCTCGTTCCCCGCCGTCTCCTCGGGGCCGGCCGCCGACTCCTCGGCCGGACCGGTGGTGCTGGTACCGGCCGACGCCAAGGGCCTGGAGTTCGACTCGGTGCTGCTGCTGGACCCGCAGGCGCTGCTCGACGAGGGCGTGCGCGGGCACAGCGATCTCTACGTGGCGCTCACCCGGCCCACCCAGCGGCTGACCGTGCTCCACCCGGGCGAGCTCCCCGCCGAGCTGCACCGGCTCACGGAGGGCTGACCGCGCCGCGACTGGGCAGTTGCGGTCGCTGCCGCCGGCGCGCCGTCGCGTGTCGGCGACCGGAACTGCCCACTCGAGGGCCGGGAGCCGCCGGCCGCGCTCAGGCGTCCCGGGTGAGGGCGAGCAGCGCGATGTCGTCGGCGCGGTGGGTGCCGGCCAGCTCGCCGAGCAGCCGGTCGCAGAGCTCGTCCGGATCCGTGGTCGGCCGCCGGCTCGCCGCCGTGCGCAACCGGGCCAGGCCCTCGTCGATGTCGCTGGTGCGGCTCTCCACCAGCCCGTCGGTGAACAGCACCAGGGTGGCGCCGGGCGGCAGGACACCGGTCCACTCGACGGCCGGCGCGGGCGGGGCGCCCAGCATCCGGCTGGGCACCACGGGGAGGAACTCCGCGCGGCCGTCGACGATCAGCAGCGGCGGCGGGTGCCCGGCCGAGGCGACGTGCAGCAGGCCGGTCGGCAGGTCGAGAGTGGCGAACAGGGCGGTCGCCATCCGCTGCAGCCCGAGCAGCGGCCAGCTGGCCTGCAGCCGGTCGATGACGGCGGTGGGCGTGGGCCCCTCGACCAGCAGCGCGCGGTAGACGCTGCGCAGCTGCCCCATCGTGGCGGCGGCGGTGATGTCATGCCCGACGACGTCCCCGACGGCGATCGCCACGTGGTCGCCGGGCAGCGGCGCGACGTCGTAGAAGTCCCCGCCGATCTCCACGCCGTACGTGGCCGCCAGGTACCGCACGGCCACCGAGATGCCGGGGACCTGCGGCGGGGACGGCGGCAGCAGGGTCGCCTGCAGGGTGTGGGAGGTCCGCGCCTCGAACTCGTAGCGCTGGGCCTTCGCCATCATCAGCGACACGTGCAGGGCCAGCTGCTCGGCCAGCTCGACGTCGGCCGCCGTGAACGCCCGACGACGCCGGTCGGCCGCCAGTGTCATCACCCCCAGCGCCCGGTCCTCGGCGACCAGCGGCACGCTGATCACGCTGACCAGCTCCAGGGCCTGCACCGCAGCGAGCTCCTCGGGGTCGCGCACCACCTCGGCGAGCCATTCGTCGGCGACGGCGGGGAACCAGCGGGTGCGCCCCTCGTCCATCGCGGCGCGCGCCGGCGCGGGCAGCTCGCGGAACGGCGGCGCCCAGGCCCGCAGCGCGTCGACGAGGGGCTGCCGCTGCGGGTCGCCGTGCCGGGCGACGACCCGGTTCATCCCGTGCTCCTCGACGAGGTCGAGCAGGCACATGTCGGCCAGCCGGGGCACGACCATCTCCGCCAGCCGCTCGACCGTCTCGGTCACCCCGGTGGCCCGGGCGAGCAGCCGCGCGGCGTCGAGCAGGAACGTCGACCGGGCGGCCTGGCGGGTGGTCTCCTCGTGCAGGCGGGCGCGTTCCAGCGCCTGCCCGGCCTGGCGGCCCAGCGAGGCGAGCAGGTCGGCGTCGGCGTCGGACAGCGCGTGGTGCTCCCCGGGCTCGGCCAGCGAGATCAGCTCGTCGTCGGTCCCGGCGTCCAGCGCGAGGACCAGGGCACCGAGGTGGTCGCCGTCAGCAGCAACCGGGACGACGACGAGGTCCGTGTACCCGGCGGACGCCGCGACCTCCGCCAACGACGGCCACGCGGCACGCAATCCCTCCCCCACCGGAACGGTCCGCACCCCCGCATCGAGCACCAGCCGCACCCGGCCGGGGGCCGTGTCGGTCAGCGCGTGCAGCAGGTCCGCGGGCATCCCCTCCGCAGCGGTGAGGGCGACAACGGGTTCACCGCCCGCGCCGTGCGGATCAGGCACGACCAGCCAGAGCCCGGCTCCGGCGGCCCGGGCAGCCCGGCGGCTGCGGTGCACCACCACCGCGGCGGCGTCCGCGATGGTGACGGCGGCGGCCAGCTCGGAGGTGAACTGCTGCAGCGTGCGCGACCGGACCTCCGACTCCTCGGCTGCCCGCTGGGCGGCGAGCCGGTCGGCCTCGTAGCGGCGTCGGGCGGTCGCCTCGAACAGGGTGATCCGGATCAGCAGCGGCTGGCCGGCGGCGTCCCGCACCTCGATCGCGTTGGCCAGGCAGGGCACCGTGCTGCCGTCGCTGCGGACGACGTCCAGCGCAACCTCCCGGACGGCGCCCTGCAGGCGCAGCAGCGGCACCAGGTGCGTCTGGGTGAGCACCCGACCGCCGATGCTCAGCAGGTCCGGGAACCGGGCGCCCAGCACCTCCGTCACCGGCCGGCCGGTCCAGGAGCAGAACGTCCGGTTGGCCTTGACGATCGTGCCGTCGGGCAGCGCCGAGAGGTACCCGCAGGGCGCGTTCTCGTACAGGTCGGCGGGGTCCTCCTCGAGGAGGTGGGCCAGCCCTGCCGAGCTGCTCGGCCGGGTGTCTGCGGTCATCGCCCGAGGAACGTGCGGATGGCGGCGATCGTCTCCGCGGGGGCGCTGAGGTGCGGGCAGTGCCCGGAGGCGGAGAGCTCGGTGAGCACGCTGCCGGGGATGGCCTGGTGCACGTAGCGCCCGACCGCGGCCGGGGCGATCGGGTCGTCGACGCACTGCAGCACGAGCGTCGGGACGGTCACGCCCGGCAGGTCGGCCCGGTTGTCGGAGAGGAAGGTGACCCGGGCGAACTGCCGGGCCACCTGGGGGTCGGTGCGACAGAAGCTCTCGGTGAGCTCCTCGCCGAGTTCCGGCCGCTCCGGGTTGCCCATGATCACCGGGCCCATCGCGACCGACCAGCCGGTGTGGTTGCTGTCCAGCGCGTCGAGCAAGCCGGCGATGTCGGCCCGGGAGAACCCGCCGGTGTAGTCGCCGTCGTCGACGTAGCGGGGGTTGGGGCCGACCATCACCAGCGCACCGAAGAGCTCGGGGGCCAGCCGCTGGGCCAGCACGCCGATCATCGCGCTGACCGAGTGGCCGACCAGCACGACGTCGGAGAGCTCGAGCTCCCGGCAGATCCGAACCAGGTCCTCCGCGTGACCGCGCAGCGTGCCGTACCGCTGCGGGTCGTAGACCGAGACGTCGGAGTTGCCGAACCCGACCAGGTCGAAGGTGACCACCTTGTGGTCGACGGCGAAGTCGGGGACCAGGAAGCGCCACATCCCCTGGTCGCACCCGAAACCGTGCACGAAGACGATGGGCCGCCCATCGGCCAGCCCGCTCACGCGGAGGTCGTTCGGCGCGCTCACGATCACGGACCACACGGTACTGATGCTCAGCGTTCCGGCACAGTACCGAAATGCCGGTGCGCCGCCGATCAGGCGGGCCGGACGGCCATCAGCACCACCCCGCTGGCCGGGCGGGCCGGGATCCGTCGCAGCGAGATCGTCAGGTCCTGGTCCGCCAGCGAGTACTCCAATCGGGCCAGCCGGACGGTGAGCGACGACAGCAGCGCGACGGTGACGTCCTCGCCCGGGCAACGGTGCCCGGTACGGGGATCGCCGGCGCCCTGCGGCACGAGTTCCCAACGGCCGATCTGCCTCACCTGGGCAGCGTCACCGTCGCCGTCCTCGGCCAGGAACCGCCCGGGGCGGAAGGCGTAGGGCTCGGGGAACAGATCGGGGTCGTGGTTCTGGCCGAACAGGTCCAGCAGCACCATCGAGCCGGCGGGCACCCGGTCGCCGTCCCACTCGACCTCCCGCGGCGCCCGCCCGCCGATGAACGGCGCGAACGGGTAGTACCGCCGCACCTCGTGGGCGAAGGCGGTGGCGAAGGCCCGGTCGCCGGTGCGCAGCCGGCCACGGTGCTCGGGCCAGCAGTGCAGCGCGTGCGCGGCGAAGGCGACGAACCAGCAGACGGCCACGGTGGGCCGGACGACGTTGAGCACCTCGACCGCGGCCACCCGGGGGTCGAGCAGCTCACCCTCGGAGTCGCGGTGCGAGGAGACGACGTCGAGCACCGAGCCCGGTGGCACCGCGCGCCGGCCGGACCGCACCTCCTGGACGATCCCGGCGAGCCATGCCTCGCGCCGCTGGCGCACCCGCCGCGCCCGCCAGTGCCGCGGGGCACCGGTGGCGAACCCGTCGACCAGCGCGGTCAGGTCCCGGGCCAGTGCCGGCACCTCCTCGTCGGTCAGCGGCACCGCGGCCCAGTCGCAGACCCCGCGGGTGAGCAGCCGGGCCGCCTCGTCGAACAGCACGACGCGGCGCTCGTCGGCCCAGCGCCGCGCGGCGTCGTCCCATGCGGCGCCGACCCGGTCGACCAGATCCGCCACGCCGGAGCCCATGAGCAGGTCCACGAACATCGCCTTGCGGACCCGGTGCGGCTCGCCGTCCAGGGCGTGCACGGCACCGTGCCCGAAGAGCGTGCTGACCACCGGCTCGGGCAGCGCACCACTGCGCCGCACGTGGTCCTCGTCGTAGACGAACCGGGCGCCGTCCGGGCCCTCGACGGCCAGCGTCTGCCGCAGCATCAGCCGGGTGCGCACGGTGCGGCGCCCTGCCGCCCGGCG
>JAOPVN010000575.1 GCA_025966175.1 Modestobacter sp.
ACGACGAGGCTGCTCACCGCCCGGGTCAGGACGACGTACAGCCGGTGCAGCCCGCGCGGCTCGGCCGCCACGATCGCGGCGGGCTCGACCACCACGACGTGGTCGAACTCCAGCCCCTTGACCAGCGTCGCCGGCACCACCGAGATGCGGGTGGGCTCGGATCCGTCGTCGGCCAGCGGGGCGACGTCCAACCCGGCAGCGGTGAGCATGCCGACGACCTCGGCCACCGAGGCGTCGGCGCAGACGACGCCGGTCGACCCCTCGGTCCCGGCCAGCTCAGCGACGACGGCGGCCAGCGGCTCGGCCAGCACCGCCACCGGGCGCAGCTGCAGCGAACCGGGTTCTCGGCGCATCGCGGTCGCTGCCGGCAACCCGGGCGCGATCATCGGCAGCAGCCGGTTGGCGAAGTCGAGCACCTCACCGGGCACCCGGTAGCCACGGGTCAGCGGGCGCACGGTGGTGCCGGGCCGGCCGAGCCCGGCCAGCGTCTGGGACCAGTCCGCGGCCGCCCAGGGGCTGGTGGCCTGGGCGAGGTCGCCGAGCACGGTGAGGGATCCGGCGGCCAGCCGACGCGCCACCGCCCGGCACTGCATGGGCGAGAGGTCCTGCGCCTCGTCGACGACGACGTGGCCGTAACCCTCGGTGCGCTCCAGCATCCCGGCGACCTCGTCGACGAGCACGGCATCGGCCGGGGTCCACCGGGCAGCGCGCACCGAACGCGGTGCCGTGGGCCAGCGCAGCAGCCCCTGCTCCTCCTCGGTGAGCACGCCGCGGGCGGCCCGGGCCAGCCGGTCGGGGTCGGAGAACAGCGCGCTGACCAGGGCGGCGGCGTCCACGGCCGGCCAGACCGCGTCGCAGAACGCCCGCACCTCCGCACTCCGGGCGGCCCGGCGGGTCTCGGCGTCGGTCGGGCTGCCGCCCCCGGCCTCCTTCATCCGCCGGGCGTACTCGGCGACCGACATCGCCAGTCGCTCCCGGCCGGCGGCGTAGTGCACCAGCTGCTGGTCGTCGACACCGCTGGTGCCGGCGCGGCGCAGGTCGTCGACGAAGCGCTTGAGCCGCTCCACGGTGATCCGGTACTTCCGCCCGGACAGCGGCACCTGGATGGAGTCCTCGGGCTTGGTGATCCCGCCCCACAGCGCCCGGCGCAGCACCTCGGCCATCCGAGCATCGCCCTTGAGCACAGCGACGGCCGGCTCGTCGTCGGCGCGCACGGTCACCCGGGCGGTCAGGTCGGCGACGGTGGCCTGGTCGACCTCCACCTCACCGAGGGCCGGAAGCACCTGCTCGATGTAGCGCAGGAACGCGCGGTTCGGGCCGACGACCAGCACGCCGGTGCGGGCCAGCTGGTCGCCGTGCGTGTACAGCAGGTAGGCCGCCCGGTGCAGCCCGACCGCGGTCTTGCCGGTGCCCGGCGCACCCTGCACGCAGATCGACTCGGTCAGCGGCGCGCGGACGATGTCGTCCTGGTCGGGCTGGATGGTCGCCACGATGTCGCGCATCGGGCCGCTGCGGGGGCGCTCGATCTCCTGGCGCAGCAGAGAAAGGGCCCCCCTGCCCCCCACCCCTCGCGAGCTCCCGGCGGGACCCTGCAGGGGGGCCGACTCGTCCTGCCCCTCGGTCAACAACTCGTCCTCGTAGCTGGTCAGCTCGCCACCGGCGAAGCCGAACCGGCGGCGGCGCAGCAGGCCCTGCGGGTCGGTGGCGCTGGCCTGGTAGAACGGCCGGCTCATCGGCGCGCGCCAGTCGATGACGACGGGGTCGCCCGCGGCGTCGCGGACGTGCCGGCGCCCGATGTGGAAGCTCTCGGCGTCCGCGTCGGTGCGACCGAAGAACGGCGGGACGCCGGGGTCGTGCGCCAGGGCGGCGAGCCGTTCGGCGCGCGCGGCGCCCAGCCGTTCGGAGGCCCAGGCGTCGACGCCGGCGTCGGTGACCGCGACGGCGGCGGTGCGCATCTCGGTGAGGCAGTCGGCCGCGCGGACGAGGTGCTGGCGCTCGGCGGTGAGGACGGGATCGGGGGCGGTCTGGTCGAGGGCGGTGGGGTGGGCCGGGAAGGACGGCGCAGACACGGTCGGAGGACGTTACGCGTCGGTCGGCGACCCGCTCAACCGACTTCCCGGGCGGCGCCGGATGTGTAGACCGCCGGGCTCCGGATCATCCCCAGGCATGGCCAGTGACTCCACCCTGCCCCCGGTCATCGGGGCGATCGCCGACGACCGGGACGGGAACGCCCTGGGCACGATCACCGCGGTCTTCCTCGACGACGTGACCGAGCGACCCACCTGGGTCGCCCTGACCGACGGCCTGCACGCCGCACCCGACGACCTCCCCGTCATCGCACCGATCGCCGACGCCGAGTTCGCCGACGGCCGGCTGCGACTGACCGTCTCCGCCGATGCGGTCCGCTCGGCGCCGCGGGTGTCCTCGGCGGGCCACCTCGGCCCCGCCGAGGAGACGACGCTGCGCGAGCACTACCGCGCCGTCGCCCGGCCGGACCAGGCGACGGCGACCGACCCGGCGATGACCCGCTCGGAGGAGCGGCTGCAGGTGACCACGGTCGTCGAGCCGTGGAGCCGGGCGGTGCTGCGGATCGAGGAGGTCACCGAGGAGGTCCTGGTGCCGGTGACGATCACCCGGCAGCAGGCGCGCATCGAGTACCTTCCCCTGACGACCGACACCACGCGCACCCCCGGCGACCCCGCGGCACCGGGTGCCGAGCGGCCCACCGGCGCCACCGAGTGGGTGACGCTCTACGCCGACCAGCCCACCGTGACGCTGCAGCGCAGGCCGGCCGAGCGGGTCCGGTTGCGCACCGCCTGGGCGACCGAGGAGACGGCCGTCTCCGCGGACCTGCGCCGGGAGCAGATCGAGCTGACCACGACCGAGACGCCGGGGGGCTGACCCACTCACTCACACGGCGCCGGGCGGGCCGCGTCGTCCGCCCGGAGCTGCACCTCGTGCCCTGCGTCGTCGCGGAACACCGCCTCGGTCGCCGAGAGCATCGTGAGCGTGCCGGGCTGGTCCGGGTTGCCCCAGCCGTCGGGCGGGTTGCCCTGCCCGTCGGTGAGCGGCGGCTCGGCTGCGAACCACACCCCGTCGACGTCGGCACCGAGCACCCCGCAGTGGGTGACGAGGTCGAACGGCCGACCGGCGTCCAGCGCGCTGGGGCCCGCGGCGCTCGCCACCGAGCTCGGCCCCTCGGAGGACGGCGCGGCCGCACGATCGGACTCCGCCGTCCCACCCGCGCCGAGCCAGACCGCCCCGACGATCACCGCTGCCGCGGCGGCCGCGACCAGCGCCGCGGCACCCCGGCGGCGGCCCG
>JAOPVN010000579.1 GCA_025966175.1 Modestobacter sp.
CCCGCCGGTGCGGCCGCCGCGGGCGCGGCCGTCACACCCCGTCCCCGGAGCCCGGAGGGGTCGGCGCTGCCGCCGCCCTGAGGCACGGGTGAGGCCGGGACCGCCGCGCCTCGTCCTCGACGGGCGCTGTCCTCCGCCCGCGCCCTGCGGTGGTGGTGCGAGGGCGCCGGTCACGGCTTCAGGACGACCTTCTCGCAGGGGTCCTCCTCGTTCTTGAAGAGGTCGTACCCGTACGTGGCCTCCATGCCCACGGCGTCCCTCCATGCCCACGGCGTCGAGGCACGTGTCCGGGCCGCGGCCGCCCTTTCCAGCCGGTAGCACTCCTTGTCGATGGCGATGACCCGCGCGGCGCTGAGCACCGGGCGCTGTCCATCGCGAACTGCCCGACCGGCCCGGCCCCCAGACGGCCAGGACGGCGCCGTCGGTGAGGTCGCACATCTCCGCGCCCAGGTACCCCGTGGGCAGGATGTCGGAGAGGAACCGCACCTGCTCGTCGCTGAGGTCGGGCTCGATCCGCAGCGGCCCGACGTCGGCGAAGGGGACCCGCGCGTACTCGGCCTGGCCGCCGCCACCGACCATCGGCAGTTCAGCCGATTGCCCCGCGGCCACCGCCCCGCGCAGCGTGAGCTGCGGTGTGGTCCGGGTCAGGCCACCGCCGACGCCGTCGGCACGTCCACCCGCGGGATCCGCCGGCCGCGGTGCCGGCGGACCGCCTCCGTGTAGAGCCGGATGTGCTCGGCGACCATGCGCTCCGTGGAGAACCGCTCGGCGGCGGCGGCGCGGCACGCGGCCCGGTCCAGCGCACCGACCGCCCGGAGGGCGTCGACCAGTGCCCGGCCGCCGGCGCGGAGATGGCCGGTGACGCCGTCGTCGACGATCTCGGGTGCGGCACCGAAGGGGGTGGCGACCACGGGGGTACCGGTCGCGAGCGCCTCGATCATCACCAGCCCGAACGGCTCCGGCCACTGGATCGGGTTCAGCAGGGCGAGCGAGCCGCCGACGAGGGCGAACTTGTCCTGGTGGCCGAGCTCGCCCACGTACTCCACGTCCGAGCACAGCAGCGGCTGGACCTCCGCCTCGAAGTACTCCCGCTCGGCGGGCTCGCGCAGCTTGGCGGCGATCCGCAGCGGCATCCCGGCGGCGCGCGCGATCAGGGCGGCCTCACGCACCCCCTTGTCCGGGCTCATCCGGCCCAGGAAGCTCACGTAGCCGCCGTCCCCGCGCCCCACCGGGACCGCCGCGGTGTCGATCCCGTGGTGCACGACCCCGGCGATCGGCACGCCGGTGGCCGTGGAGGCCTGGTGGTGCGAGATGGCCACGACGCCGACCCCGTGCATCGCCCGGAAGATCGGGGTGAGGGTGGCGTCGAAGGGGCCGTGGTTGGTGGTCAGCACCGGTGCGTCCCGGTGCTCGGCCCGGAACACCGGACCGGCCAGCGTGTGGTCGTGCACGACGTCGACGCCGTGCAGCCCGGCGTAGCTGCGGATCACGTGCCGCAGCTCGGTGACCGTGTCCCCGTACACCGGCGCCTGCAGGTCCGCCTCGTCCGTGCCGGCCACCCGGGGCACCGGGCAGGTGCTGTTCGCGGCGGCGGCGAGCAGCACCTCGTGTCCGGCCCGGACCAGCCCGCGGGCCAGCCGGTCGAGGACGGCCTCGGTGCCGCCGTAGGCCGGCGGGGGGACGGGGACCCACGGAGGCGCGATGAGGCCGATGCGCATGGACACACTCCTGGGGGCGGCGCGGGGGAGCGCGCACGGAAGGGAGCCTTCGCGTCCATGAGATGCCGCGGAGCGGTGCTCTTTCATCGGCAGAGCGACCGATTCCGGCCCGGAACGGACGGCGGAGCGGTGCCCCACCGAGCAGCCTCAGCGGGCGTGGACCGGTGCGGACAGCCGACGGGCACGGACCGCGGTGCGGCGCAGCACGTCGGCATAGAGCCGCTCGTAGCCCGCGGCCATCACCGACGGGGCGAAGCGCCGGCGGGCCGCCGCGGCGCAGGCGTCGGGGTCCAGTTCGTCGAGTCGTCCCAGGGCCGCGGTGAACTCCTCCTCGTTCCGGGCCAGGAACCCGGTGACCCCCGGTTCCAGGAGCGAGGGCAGGCAGCCGCGGGCCATCGCGACCACCGGGGTGCCCGCCGCCAGCGCCTCGCACACCGCGGTTCCGCCCGGCTCGGCCCAGCGGATCGGGCAGAGCACGGCCCGGGCCCGCCGGAGCAGGTCGGTCTTGGCGGCGCCCGACACGGTGCCGATCCACCGGACCCCGTCGTCGTCCAGCAGCGGGGCGAGCTCGTCGACGAACCACCGGACGTCGGGGTAGACCCGGACCGTGCCGGCGGGATCGGCCAGGGCCGCATCGAGGGCCGCCCGATCGGGCAGGCCCCCCACCGGCCCGGCGAGCACCAGCGGGAGCCCGGCCGCCAGGCAGGCGCGGACCGCCGTGTCGATGCCCTTGGCCGCGCACAGCCGGGAGAGCACCAGGACGTGGTCGTCCCGCTCCTCCCGGGGCAGTGGCCCGACCTCGGGGATCGGGACCGAGAGCGGGACCGCACCGAGGATCTGCCGGCGGAGCGCCGCGGAGGCCCGGGCGATCTGGGACTCCGAGACGCCGGCGAAGAAGATCCGTCCCCGGCCGTCGAAGGAGGCGTAGAACTCGGCGTTGCGCCGCAGGTCCCAGTGCAGGGTGTGCAGCACCGGCGGCCCGCCCGGCCCCAGGGCGGCGAGCATCGCCGGCCCGACCACCTCGAGGTGGCTGTGCACCAGGTCGAACGGCACCCCGGCGGCCGCCTGCCGGCGGATCTCCTCGACGACGGCGAGCTCGTGCGCGAGGGCCACCCCGGTGACGTCGGAGTAGGGAGCGGCCAGCCGCTCGAACTGCCCGCGGGCGAACGCGCACACCCGCCCGTCCGCGGGCTGCCGGCTCTCGGCGACGGTGGCCAGCACCACCTCGTGGCCGCGCCGGCGGAGCTCGGTGGTGAGTGTGGCGACGACGTTCTCCAGGCCGCCGTAGCCCCGGGGCGGCACCGCGAGCCACGGACCGGCGTCCATGAGGATCCTCATGGACGACCGCCGGGGCTGCGGTGGGGAACCTCTGCGCACATGACAGGTCCTTCCCGTCGAGCGGTGCTCCCCGGGACCGCGGGGGCCCGTGGGGTGCACACACAGTGGTGGATCCGGGCGCAGCGGGCTCCGCCGCGGCACCGGCCAGGGGTGCCGTGGCGGAGCGGGCCGCGGCGCGCCGGAGCGCCCCGCGTGCGCGCGGTCGCTGCTGGTCCGGGCGGCGTCGTCGCGGCGCCGGTGGGCAGGCGGAACCCGCCGCTCGGGCGGCAGGATGCGCAGGATGACGGCCAGCGCACCCCGGTGCCGCGCGACGCCGTCCGGACCTACGGCGTGACCATCCGGGTGGGGCTGATCGGCGCCGGCGCGGTGGGCGCCCGGCACGCACGGACCCTCGCCGGCTTCGCCGACGTCGAGCTGGTCGGCATCTGCGATCTCGAGCCGCCCGGCGCGGCGCTGGCCGCGGAGCTCGCGGTGCCGGCCGTGCCCGATCTGGCATCGCTGCTGCGCACCCGGCCGGACGGCGTGTGGCTGTGCGTGCCACCGTTCGCCCACGGCGACCTGGAGACGACCGTGGTGCGGGCCGGCGTCCCGTTCTTCGTGGAGAAGCCACTGGCCGCGGACCTGCTCGTCGCCCGGCGGGTGGCCCGGGCCGTGGCCGCCGCGGGTCTGCCGACGGCGACCGGCTACCACTGGCGGCACCTGGACACCGTCGACCGGGCCCGCTCGGCGCTGGCGGGCCGGGTGGTGCGGCTGGTGGACGCCCGGTGGTGGGGCTCCACGCCACCCCCGGCCTGGTGGAGCAGGCAGGACCGGTCGGGCGGTCAGGTCGTCGAGCAGGCCACGCACGTCCTGGACCTCGTCCGGGTCCTGGCCGGGGAGGTCGCCGAGGTCGCCGGCGCGTCGGCCCGCTCCACGGCCGACCGGCGGGACGTGCCCGACGCGACCGCCGCCGTGCTGCGCTTCCACTCCGGAGCCGTCGGCACGGTCAGCACCTCCTGCGTCCTGCCTGCCCTCGTCGCCGCCGGGCTGGACGTGGCCGGGTGCGGCGTCTCGGTGGAGCTCACCGAGGCCGCGCTGCGCGTCCGCGACCGGGACGGCGAC
>JAOPVN010000596.1 GCA_025966175.1 Modestobacter sp.
GTCCGGCCGGGCGTGCCCCCGCACATCCGCCGCCGCCGCGCCCGCTTCGCCCTCGCCCTGGTCCTCCTCCTGGCGATCACGATCGGGGCGATCGGCTGGTGGCTGGGCTCCGGCCGCTGGACCGACGTCCCGGACCTGCTCAACCAGGACAAGGACACCGCGATCGGCATGCTGCAGGAGGCCGGCCTCGACCCGAAGTTCGGGCAGGAGCAGTTCAGCGAGACGGTGCCCGCCGGCGCCGTCATCTCTGCCGAGCCCGCCACCGGCGAGCTGATCCGTGGCTCCAACGTCCAGCTCGTCATCTCCAAGGGCGCCGAGCGGTTCCAGGTCGACCCGGGCCTCGTCGGGCAGCCGCTGGACGCCGTCCAGACCGCCCTGAGCGCCCTGCCGATCGGCCAGACGACCACCGACCAGTTCTCCGACGACGTGGACCAGGGCAGTGTCATCGGTTTCGACCCCCAGCCCGGGACCGATCTCAAGCGCGGCGACACCGTGACGATCGTGGTCTCCTCGGGACGCGCACCCGTCGCCGTCCCCAACGTCGTCGGCCAGTCCCCGGACGCCGCGCAGGACACCCTCGAGCAGCTCGGCTTCACCGTCGCGCGCGACGCCGGCCGCAGCGCCGACGTCGGCAAGGGCCAGGTGATGGCGGTGACGCCCGGACCCGGCGCCGACCCGCAGCGCTACGGCAGCACGGTCACCATCACCGTGTCCGAGGGGCTCCCGCAGGTCGCCGTCCCGGACGTGACCGGCAAGAACCGCGACGAGGCCACCGCCATCCTCCAGAAGGCCGGACTCAAGGTGGAGGTGACCCAGTTCTTCGGCAACCGGGTGCTCCGCCAGACCCCCAACGCCGGCGAGACCGTCGACATCGGTACGTCGGTGACCATCCTCGTGACGTTCGGGTGATCAGCTCTCCGTGACCTCGCACCTGATGAACCCGCACCTGATGAACCCGCACCGCTCCGCCCTGCCCCCGATCGGGGCGCACATCCAGATCAAGGGTGGCCTGGCCAAGGGCGGCCTGGCCTACACCGACGCCGTCGGCGCCCGCGCCGTGCAGGTCTTCGTCGGCAACCCGCGCGGCTGGAAGGCCAGCACCGGCGATCCGAAGCAGGACGCCGCGTTCACCGCCGGCTGCACCGAGCGGGGCGTGCCCTCCTTCGTGCACACCCCGTTCCTGGTCAACGTCGGCTCCCCGAGCGAGGCGACCGTCGACCAGTCGATCGCCACCATCCGGCACAACCTGGCCCGGGCGGCCCAGCTGGGCTGCGCGGGCGTGGTGGTGCACGCCGGCTCCGCGGTCGGCGAGGACCGCTACGACGTGGCGCTGGGCCAGCTGCACGAGCGGCTGCTGCCGGTGCTCGACGAGCTGCCCGACGGTGCACCGCGGCTGCTCATCGAGCCCACCGCCGGCGGCGGGAAGTCCCTGGCGGCCACCGTCGAGGACCTCGGGCCCTACCTGGCCGCCCTGGACCACCACCCGGCCGTCGGCGTCTGCTTCGACACCTGCCACGCCTGGGCGGCCGGGCACGACTTCTCCGTCCCCGGCGGGATGACCGCCACCCTGGATGCGCTGGTCGCCACCGTGGGTGCGGGCCGGCTCGGTCTGGTGCACGCCAACGACTCGCTGGACACCTGCGGGTCGACCCGCGACCGGCACACCACGATCGGCGCCGGCTCGATCGGCGCGGCGCCCTTCGCCGAGCTGCTGACCCACCCGGAGGTCGCCGGCGTCCCGGTCGTGGTCGAGACGCCGAGCGAGGACGACGGGCACGCCAAGGACATCGTGCTGCTGTGCGCACTGCGGGACGGCGTCCCGCTGCCCGCCGTCGTCGCCGCCTGACCTCCTGACGCACCCGGGTGGCGCGACTCGCCGGGGCGGGATCGATTGCACCTTCTCATTACTTCCGCTCAGGAAGCTGCCGGGTTTCACTCGCCGTGCCTGTACTGCCCCGTGGGGGCAGCGTCGCCCGGACCGAGGAGACACGCCCGTGCAGATCCGAAGGACTCTGGCCACCGCCGCCGTCGCGGCCCTGGCCGTCACGGGGGTCGGCGCGACCGCCGGCACCGCAGCCGCAGCTCCCGCTCTCGCGACGGGCACCTACATCGTCAGCCTCACGCCAGGATCGGCGCCCGCCACCGTCGCCCAGCTGGCCAGCAGCCAGCTGAGCGGGCACGTCGACCACATCTACACCGCCGCGCTGAGCGGCTTCGCCGTCACGCTGCCCACGACGGTGGCCGAGCGACTGGCCACACTGCCGGATGTCGCGTCGGTCGAGCAGGACGCGCCGGTTCAGCTGACCAGCACCCAGTCCAGCGCGACCTGGGGCCTGGATCGGATCGACCAGCGCGCCCTCCCGCTGAACGGCAGCTACAGCTACACCGCCACCGGCGCGGGCGTCACCGCCTACATCGTCGACACCGGCATCGACCTCGCCCACCACGACTTCGGCGGCCGCGCGGTCTCCGGCTACGACGCGATCGACGGCGGCAGCGCCGATGACTGCAACGGCCACGGCACGCACGTCTCGGGCACCGTCGGCGGCTCGAGCTACGGCGTGGCGAAGAGCGTGCGGCTGGTCGCCGTCCGGGTGCTGGACTGCAACGGCGGCGGCACCATCTCCGGCGTCATCGCCGGGCTCGACTGGGTCACCGCCAACCACGCGGCCGGCGCCCCGGCCGTGGCGAACATGAGCCTGGCCGGCACGGCCAGCTCCGCGCTGGACCAGGCCGTGCAGCGGTCGATCGACGACGGCGTCACCTACGCGGTGGCCGCCGGGAACGGCGACGCGAGGGGGGTCCCGCAGAATGCGTGCGCCTCCTCCCCCGCCCGCGTCGCCGCGGCGCTGACCGTGGGCGCCACCGACCGGAGCGACGCACCGGCCTCGTTCAGCAACTACGGCGCGTGCGTGGACCTGTTCGCGCCCGGGGTCGGCATCACCAGCGACTGGTACACCTCGAACACGGCGACCAACACGATCAGCGGGACGTCGATGGCGGCCCCGCACGTGACCGGCGTGGCGGCGCTCTACCTGCAGGGCCACACCTCGGCCTCCCCGGCGACGGTGGGCAGCGCGATCCTGGCTCTGACCACGAAGCACGCGGTGGCCACCACCAGCACAGCGAACAACGACCTGCTGTTCAGCGACTACTGAGCCGCGGGAATCCCCGGCTCAGCGCAGCGACTACAGGTCGGCGACGACCTGGGAGATGACCTTGGCGGCGCGGTCGATGCCGGCCCGGTCGACGTCCAGGTGGGTGACCAGCCGGATCCGCCGGTCGCTCACCTGGCCGACCAGCACGCCCTGCGCCTTG
>JAOPVN010000607.1 GCA_025966175.1 Modestobacter sp.
CCGAACCCGGACTGGCCGCGCACCTACTCCGGGCAGCCGGAGATCCAGGCCTACCTGACCGGCACCGCCGACCGGTTCGGCGTCCGGGAGCACTGCGTCTTCGGGGCCGACGTCACCGCTGCGCGCTGGGACGACGCCACCCGCCGCTGGCACGTGCAGACCACCGCCGGCGAGGTGCGCGCCCGCGTGCTGATCAGCGCCGCGGGCGCCCTGGCCGACCCGGTGTACCCCGACATACCGGGCCTGGCCGACTTCGCCGGCACGGTGATGCACTCGGCACGCTGGGACGGCGACCACGACCTGACCGGCGAGCGGGTGGCCGTCATCGGCACCGGCGCCTCGGCGATCCAGGTCGTCCCGGCGATCCAGCCCCAGGTGGGCAGCGTCGCGGTCTACCAGCGCACCCCGCCGTGGGTCGTGCCGCGCAGTGACCGGCGGGTGCCGCCGTCCGCCCAGCGGCTGTACCGCCGCCTGCCGGTGGCGCAGAAGGCGGTCCGCGGCGCGCTGTACGCCACCCGGGAGATGCTGGTGGTGGGCATGGCCAAGCGCCGGCGCTTCTTGAAGCCGGTCGGCCGGCTCGCCCGCACGCACCTGGAGCGCCAGGTCCGCGACCCGCAGCTGCGGGCGGCGCTGACGCCGGACTACACGATCGGCTGCAAGCGCATCCTGATCAGCAACGACTACTACCCGGCGGTCAGTGCACCCAACGCCGAGGTGGTGACGGCGGGGATCGCCGAGGTGCGGGCGCACTCGATCCTCACCCGGGACGGCGTCGAGCGGCCCACCGACACCATCGTGCTGGCCACCGGCTTCGCCGTCACCGACCTGCCGATCGCGCACCGCATCGCCGGGCGCGACGGCCGCACGCTGGCCCAGGTCTGGGACGACGGCATGGTCACCAACCGGGGCGCCACCGTGGCCGGCTTCCCGAACCTCTTCCTGCTGGTCGGCCCCAACGTCGGGGTCGGGCACACGTCGATGGTCTACATGATCGAGTCGCAGCTGAACTACGTGCTCGACGCGCTGCGCACCATGTCCGAGGAGGGCCTGGAGGTGCTCGAGACCACGCCGCAGGCGCAGGAGGCCTACCGGCAGCTGATCGCCGACCGGTCGAAGGGCACCGTGTGGCTGGCCGGTGGCTGCGGCAGCTGGTACCTGGACAAGCACGGGCACAACACCACGCTCTGGCCGGACTTCACCTTCCGGTTCCGTCAGCTCACCCGGCGGCTCGACCGGGACAACTACGTGGGGACGCCGGTCGGCGCCGCCCGCTCGGAGGTGGCCGCGTGAGCGCGCAGGCCTGGCGGCGGACGATCGCCGTCGACGCCGGGGACGGCGCGCTGCTGCACACGACCGTGGAGGGCAGCGACGCCGCACCCGTCACCCTGGTGCTCGCGCACGGCTGGACCCTCTCCCAGGCCGCGTGGGACGACGTGGCCGCCGAGCTCGCCCAGGGGATCGCCGCCGGGGAGCTGCGCCTGGTCCGCTACGACCAGCGCGGGCACGGCCGGTCCACCTGGGGCACCACCGAACCGGTGTCGATCGACCTGCTCGGCGAGGACCTGCACCAGGTACTGGAGCGATGCGCACCGGACGGACCGGTGGTGCTCGGGGGCCACTCGATGGGCGGCATGACGATCATGTGCCTGGCGGCCAACCACGCGAGCACGATCGGCACCCGGGTGCAGGGCGTGGCTCTGGTGGACACCTCCGCGGGCGACCTGCGCCGCGTCCCGCGCACCCGCGCCCAGCGGCTGCAGCAGCGGATCGAGCCGGGGGTGATCGCGTTCGCGCTGGCCCGGGCGAAGCTGGTGGAGCGGCTGCGCCGGCTGTCCCCGCCGTCGTCCCGGACCCACCAGAAGATGGTCCGCGGCCTGCTCTACGGCGCCGACGCGACCGAGGCCATCGTCCTGCGGGGCGCGGAGATCATGCACGCCTCCTCGGTGCGCGCCTTCGTCACCTTCTACCCGGCGCTCGGCGACCACGAGAAGCGCGACGGCCTGGCTGCGCTGACCCGGGTGCCGGTCGAGGTGCTGGTCGGCGAGGAGGACAAGCTGACGCCGGTGCGGCACAGCCGGCAGCTGGCCGAGGTGCTGCCCGACGCCGTCCTGCACGTGGAGCCCCGCTGCGGGCACATGCTCCCGCAGGAGCGGCCCGAGCTGGTCGCGGCGGCGCTGCGCCGGCTGCTCACCGCCGCCGTCGGTGCCCGGGTGGGGGCGACGGGGTGACGACGGCGCGGCGCACCGCCGACGACCGGCGGGCGCAGCTGGTGGAGATCGGGCTGGAGCTGCTCCCCACGACGCCGGTGCAGGACCTCACCATCGACGAGGTGGCCCGCCGCGCCGGGATCAGCCGCAGCCTGCTGTTCCACTACTTCGCGACCAAGGCCGAGTACTACACCGCGGTGATGAACGCCGCCGCCGCGGTGCTGCGCGACCACGTCGTCCCGCGGCCCGGGACACCGCTGACCGGTCAGCTGCCCGGCATGCTGGACCGGTTCGTGAGCTGGGTGGAGACCTACCGGGACAGCTACGTGGCGTTCGTCCGCGGCGCGCACGCCGGTGACCCCGGCATCGCGGAGGTCTACGGGGCCACCCGCGAGGAGCTGGTCGAGGTGGCACTGGCCGCCGTCCCGCTGCCCGACGGAGCCCGGCAGCGGCAGCTGGTGCGTTCCTGGTTCGCCTTCACCGAGGACCTGGTCCTGCAGTGGACCCGGGAGCCGACCATGACCCGGGAGGAGCTGCTGGACCTGGTCGTCGACGTCCTGACCCGGCTCACCGTCCGCGCCGAGCAGCCGGCCGCACCCCGCTAGCCAGGCCTGCCCGGCCGCGTGTCCACAGCCGCCCGTCCGGGCTGGTCAAGGCGCCGAACCGTCGATAGAATCGAACACGTGTTCGATTCATCGCTGTCCGCGCCGCCTCTGGACGAGGCGGCGCTGCAGGCGGCGCTGGACGAGTTGACCGAGCGGTGGCGTGCGGAGGCGCGAGCCGAGGAACAGGCCTGCTTCCAGGCAACGGCGACCGCACTGGCTGACTCGTTCGAGGCCGGCGCGACCCACCTGGCCGAGGTGCGGGCCGCCCAGGCGATGATCGGTGCCCAGGAGGCACGGCGGGCGCGTGCGGTCGCCGCCTTCTGCCGCTCCCGACCGGCCTCGCTCGACCGTCCCGACTCCGAGGTGGGCGCTGCCGCTGCGGCCACCCGGGCGGCCCGGCCGTCATCGCTGGCGGCGGTGAGTGAGTGGGCGGTGGACGAGGTCGCGCTGGCGCTGTCGCTCACCGAGTCCAGCGCCACCCGCATCGCCGTGCAGTCACTCCAACTGGTCGACCGGCTGCCCGGCACGCTGGACGCCCTGGAGCAGGGTGCGCTCACCTGGGAGCACGCCCGGGTGATGACCGAACTCGTCGCCCCGCTCGACGACGCCGTGCGCGCCCAGGCCGAGGCCCGGCTCTTGAGCCGGCTGGGCAGCAAGACCCCGGCGCAGCTGCGCGCCGCGGCGCACCGGGTGGTCGCCCGGCTGGACGCCCAGGTGATCGCCCGCCGCGTCCGCGAGGCCATCCGCGACCGGCGGATCAGCGTGTACCCGGGCCCCGACGGCATGTCGACGCTGGCCAGCACGCTGACCACCCCGGTCGCCCGGGCGATCGAGGACGCGCTCGGCCAGTACGCGGACGCCGCGGCCACACCGGGCGATGAGCGGACCAGGGCGCAGCGGATGGTCGACTGCCTCGTCGACCTGGTGCTGCGTCCCGGCGAGCACATGCTGGCCCCGGTGCAGGCGCAGCTCACCGTCGTGGCCACGGTGGAGACCCTGCTGGGCACCGACGACGAGCCCGGCGAGGTCAACGGCGACCTCGTGCCCGCGGAGACGGTCCGCCGGCTGGCGGAGTCACTCGGGCTGCTGCCGCCCGCCGACACCCCGCCCGCCGACACCCCGCCCGCCGACACCCC
>JAOPVN010000025.1 GCA_025966175.1 Modestobacter sp.
GGCAGCCGGGCTGCGGCCAGCCGGGGGTCGGGCCCGGCGTTGTGCACGCAGTCGCTCAGCAGCAGCACCCGGGCGTCCCGCGGCGGCACCCCGGCCAGCTGGCGCGCCGCGGTCTCCAGCGCGAAGGAGACGTTGGTGAGGCCCTGGGCCGGCACCCGCAGCAGCAGGTCCAGCACGGCCAGCGGGGCGACCTGCTGCCCCAGCGGCACCAGCACCGCGGCGTCGGACCAGAACGCGACGACCGCGAGGGAGTCACGGGCCAGCTCCCCGGCCAGCGCGCCCACCGCGGCGGCCGCCGTCCGCACCCGTTCGCCCTTCATGGAGCCGGACACGTCGACGACCAGGACCACCGACCGGCGCTGCCGGACCCGTTCCCGGACGACGATGTCCGTCGCCTCCGGGAACGGGTTGCCGGCGATCGCCTCCAGCGTGCGTTCGAGTTCGAGCTCGTCGGAGCCGCCGCTCCAGGTCATGCTGGCCAGCTCCCCCACGCCGCGCCGCGACCTGCTCTCGCGGGGCGGCCGCGGCACGGACAGCCGCCGGGCGATCTGCCGGGCGCGGGCCCGGGTGAGCTGGTCGACGGAGCTCTCGGGGGCCAGGTCGGCCAGGGCGATCAGGTCGGCCGGCTCGTCCGTCGTCCCGGACGCCGTCCCACCGGGCTGGGCCGCCGCCGTCGGGGTCCGCCGCCGGTCACCGGAGGAGAGCGCCAGCCCACCGCCGCCGCGGGACGGCTGGTACAGCGCCGGCTGCTCGGTCAGCTGCTTGGGCTTGCGCCGCAACGGCCGCATCCCGCGGGTGCGCGAGGCGCCCGGGCGGTCCCGCCGGGTGAGCGGGGAGTCCGCCTCGACCGCTCTTCAACCGGGCTCGGCAGCCGCCGGCTGCAGCAGGAAGTGGTCCTCCCAGATCTCCCGCAGCACCGATTCCGGCGTCGACTCCAGCGTCTCGTCGAGGAAGATCCGACCGGACAGCGCCAGCAGGACGGCGTCCAGCACCACCTCGGTGTACTCCTCGGGCAGTCCGCGCGGCGGCGCGATCGACGGCTCGTCGGGCAGCGACACCCCACGCATCGCGGCCAGCTGGGCAGCCACCAGCGCGGTGTCGATCGCCCCGCGGACACTGCTGCCCTGCCGCACGTCGTCCCGCTCTCGCGTCGCGCGGGTCAGCGCCACCGCGTCCGCGATCAGTCGGGGCGACTCCACCCCGGTGCGCCGGCCGACGATGCCGCGCTCGGCCTCGGCGTCCTGGTAGTCGATCGCCAGCCGGCAGAGCCGGTCGTGCACCGACGTGGAGAGCCGGGTCGTGCCGACGTTGTCGTACGGGTTCATCGAGGCGATCACCCGGAACGAGGCCGCCGCCTGCACGGTGCCCACCCTCGGGACGGCGATCCGCCGCTCCGCCATGGCGGTCAGCAGCGTGTTCAGCGTGTCCTCGGGGGCCCGGTTGAACTCCTCGACGTAGAGGAAGCCGCCGGAGCGCATCGCCTCGATCAGCGGCCCCGGGACGAAGTTGTCCGGCGAGTAGTCCTCGCGCAGCACCCGGGCCGGGTCGTGGTGGCCGACCAGCCGGGTCGGGGTGAGGTCGGCGTTGCCCTCGACGAAGACCAGCGGGATGCCCCACTCGGCCGTGATGGAGCGCAGCAGCGTCGACTTCGACGTGCCGGGTGGCCCCTCGAGCAGGACGTCGCGACCGGCGGCGACGGCGGCCAGCAGCAGGTCCACCTCGCGCGCCCGCCCCACGAGGTGGCGGGCTACGCGGCTGCGCACGGCCCGCACCGACGCGCCGTCGTCGCCGGTCACGCGGCGGCCGGTGACGACGGGGTCGTCGCCGGTGGTGTGGAAGCTGTGCTCGTTCAGGGCCGTTCCTCTCAAGGCACCAAAATGGCCATTTTGGTGGTGGTGGTGATCGCGGGTTGGGAGCGGGGACGGCGGTCAGGTGACCGCCGTCCCCGCGACGCTCACTTGGCTGTGTACCCGGCGTCCACCGGCAGCGTCACGCCGGTGATGTAGCGGGCCTCGTCGGAGGCGAGGAACAGGACGGCGTTGCTGATGTCGACCGGCTCCACCCACGGGATCGGCAGCGCGTTGGTGGACTGGAAGACCGGCGCCGCGGCCTCCCTGCTCGGCGCCGGGTCGGCCGGGTTGAACAGGCCCCAGATCTTCGGGTTCTGGATCATGTCGGTGTCGACGCCGGTGGGGTGCACGGTGTTGACCCGGATGGAGTGCTGCGCGAACTCGTTGGCCAGCACCCGCATGATGCCCACGACCCCGTGCTTGCTGGCCGCGTAGTGCACCATGTTCGGCGCGCCCCTGAGGCCGGCGGTCGAGCTGGTGAGGATGACCGACCCGCCCTGGCCACCGCTGATGATGTGCGGCAGCGCCACCTTGCAGGTGTTCCACACCCCGGTCAGGTTCGTGCCGATGATGTTGTCCCAGGTGGCCTCGGTGACCTCCAGCGCCGGCCCCACCTCGAAGACCCCGGCGTTGGCCGACACGATGTCCAACCGGCCCAGCTGGGCAACCCCGTCGTCGACGGCCGCCTGGAGCGCGGCCACGTCCCGGACGTCCGCCTTGGTCGCCACGATCCGCCGGTCCAGCTTCTCGACCTGCCGCACCGTCTCGGCCAGGTCCTCCTCCGTCGCCGGCGGATACATCTCGATGGTCTCCACCGGTCCGGCGATGTCGACGGCGATGATGTCGGCACCCTCCTGGGCCAGCCGCAGTGCGTGGCTGCGACCCTGGCCACGGGCCGCGCCGGTGATGAATGCGACCTTGCCGGCTACTCGTCCAGCCATGCTGTGAACTCCTCTGGTGATGTCCCCCGTGGGCTGCGGTGGCCGGCGGTCACTTGGTGGTCCAGCCGGCGTCGACCTTGTGCTGCGCCCCGGTGACGTAGCGGCCGGAGTCGGCGGCCAGGTAGAGGACCGCCTCGCTGACGTCGACCGGGTCGATCCAGGGCACCTTGAGCAGGTTGAGCGCCTGGAAGGTGTCCCGGACGTCGTCCTCTCCCGGTGCGGCCAGGTCCGGGCGGAAGAGCCGGTAGGTGTCGTCGTTGTGGATCATCGGGGTGGCGACGTTGGTCGGGTGGATGGAGTTGACCCGGATGCCGGCCGGCGCGAGCTCGATGGCCAGGCTGCGCATGAGCCCCACCACCCCGTGCTTGGCCGCCACGTAGGCCGCGCCGGTCTGCATGCCGCGCAGGCCCAGCGCCGAGCTGATCAGCAGGATCGACCCGCCCTCGCCGTGCGCTCGGATGTGCGGCACGGCGGCCTTGGCAGTGATGAAGACGCCGGTCAGGTTGGTCTCCAGGACGTCCCGCCAGTCCTGGACCGGCATCTCCACCACCCGGTGCGGCACACCGCCGACGCCCGCGTTCGCGACCGCGCAGTCCAGCCGTCCGAGCTGGGCGACGCTGTCGGCCAGGCCGGCGGTGAACGCCGCCTCGTCGGTGACGTCCGCCTGGAAGGTGACCATCCGCCGGTCGAGGCCCTCGACCGCCGCGACCGTCGCGGCGAGGTCCTCCGCGGTGGTGACCGGTGCCTGTCCGCCGGGGACCGGGCCGCAGATGTCCGTGCCGATGACGTCGGCGCCCTCCTGGGCGAGCCGGATGGCGTGGCTGCGGCCCATGCCGCGACCGGCGCCGGTGATCAGGACGACCTTGCCCTGCATGCGGCCGGCCGTCACCTGACCACCATGCCCGCGTCGATCGGCAGCTGGACCCCGGTGACGTAGCGGCCGGAGTCGCTCACCAGGTAGAGCACGGCCTCGGAGATGTCCAAGACGTCGACCCAGGGCACCGGCATCGCGTTCAGCCCCGCGAAGGTGTCCGCGACGTCCTCCCGGGTGGGGTGTTCCAGGTCGGGCCGGAACAGCCGGTAGGCACCCTCGTTCATGATCATCGGAGTGTCGACGTTCGTCGGGTGGATCGTGTTGACTCGGATCCGGTACCGGGCCAGCTCGTTGGCCAGGACCTTCATCAGCCCGACCACGCCGTGCTTGGCCGCGGTGTAGTGCGCGATGTTCGGGATGCCCTTGAGGCCGGCGGTGGAACTGGTCAGCACGATCGCCCCGCCCTCGGGGTTGGCCTTCAGGTGCCGGATCGTGGGCCGGACCGACTTGAACACCCCGCTGAGGTTGATGTCGATCATGGCGTCCCACGCCTCGTCGGTGAGCTGCTCGGCCGGCGCGAAGCTGGCGATGCCGGCGTTGGCCACCACGACGTCCAGCCGGCCCAGCTCGGCCACGCCCTTGTCGACGGCGGCGGTGAGCCCGGCGCCGTCCCGGACGTCGACCTGGCCGGCGATGATCCGCCGGTCCAGTGCCTCGACCTGCCGGACGGTCTCGGCCAGGTCCTCCGGCGTCGACAGGGGGTAGTCGACCGTGGCGATCTCGGTGCACGCGTCGACGGCGATGATGTCCGCGCCCTCCTGCGCCAGCCGGACGGCGTGGCTTCGGCCCTGGCCGCGTGCCGCGCCGGTGATGAACGCGACCTTTCCCTCGAGCTTTCCCATCGTCCTTCTCCTCAGACGTCGTCGTCTCGGATCCGGTCTCTCGTCTACCGGCGGGGATCGATCCCCGGCCCCCGCGCCGGGGGCCGGGTTCGTGGGGCGGCCGAGTTCGTGGGGCGGCCGGCCCAGCGGGGGCTGCCTCGGGTGGCGCGGGGTCAGCGCAGGTCCAGGCCCGCCAGCGGGGACTCGTCGCAGATCTTCGCCGGCGGGATCGCCGGCATGCCCAGCAGCGTGGGCTGGCCACGGACCGGCCCCTTGTGCGAGTGGTCCAGGTGGCTCTTGGGCGTGACCAGCTGCAGATCCCGGGCGGCCAGCGCCGTCTCGCCGTACCCCTGCACGCACTCGGGGTCGGGGCCGTCCAGCGGCAGGCCGGTGAAGAACTTGGCCGCCATGCAGCCACCCCGGCAGGAGTCGAAGTGCTGGCACTTGGTGCACGCGCCGCCGGTCTGCGGGTTGC
>JAOPVN010000039.1 GCA_025966175.1 Modestobacter sp.
CAACCGCAGCGCGGTGACGTCGTCGGCGACGTGCTCGCCGGTCAGGGCCGACTCCGGGATCTCCACGACCAGCAGCTCGGGGGACAGTCCGCTGTCGCGCAGCGCCGCCGTCACGTCGCCGACCAGCGTCCCGGAGGCCAGGTGCTGGCCCGAGACGTTGACGCCCAGCCGCAGCGCCGGGCCGTGGGCAGGAAGCGTGGCCGCCGCGGCGGTCGCCTCGCGCAGCACCCAGCGCTGCAGGTCGACGACGAGCCCGGCGCGCTCGGCGACGGGCAGGAACTCGTCCGGGGGCACGTCGCCGTAGCGCGGGTGCTGCCAGCGCAGCAGGGCCTCCACCCCGGAGACCCGGTGGTCGGCCAGACCCACGATCGGCTGCCAGGCCAGCGCCAGCTCGCCGCGCTCGCGGGCGCCGACCAGGTCGTGGCGCAGCTGTTCCCGACGGTCCCGGGCGGCGGTCAGCTCGGCACCGTGACGACGCACCGAGCCGGCGCCCGCCGTCCGTGCGTCGATGACCGCCAGCTCGGACCGGTCCAGTGCCGAGCGCTCGGTGAGGCCGGCGCTGAGCGAGGCCACGCCCACCGCGGCGGTCAGGTCCACGATCCCCACCTCGGTGGTGATCGGTGCCTCGATGACCGACAGGCAGCGGGCCGCGAGCCGGTCCGGCTCGTCGCCGCTGCCGTGGGCCAGGACGCTGAACAACTCGGGCCCGATCCGGGCCACCTGGTCCTCGGCGCGCACCGTGGCGCGCAGCCGTCGCGCGACCTCGACCAGGGCCACGTCGACGACGTCGCGCCCGGCGTTCTCGCGCGCCTCGGCCAGCCCGTGCACCTCGATCAGCAGCAGCGAGACGTCCTCGGGTGCGCTCTCGGCCGGCTCGGGGGCAGCCAGCTCGGCCAGCAGCCCGTTCATCGCCAGCCGCTGTGCGACCCGGTTCGGCAGTCCGGTCAACGCGTCGGTGAACGCCAGCGAGCTCAGCTCGTGTTCGCGGTCCAGCCGGGCGGTGACGTCGCGGCAGTGCAGCACCAGCGCGCGGACGTCGGCGTCGGCGCGCAGGTCGCTCACGCCGGCCTCCAGCACCCGCCACTCCCCCGAGCCGTCCTTCAGCCGGAAGCTGCACCGCCGGCCGGGAACGCTGCCGTCCGCGTCGGAGCCGCCGGCGAGCCAGCGCCCCACCTGCTCCGCGTCGTCGGGGTGGACGACGTCGGTCAGCAGCCGGCCGGTCGGCGTCGGGTCGCCGGCCGGTGGCTGCAGCGCGGGCGCCGCCCAGGTCACGCGCAGGCGGCTGTCGAGGATGAGCACCGCGTCGGTGCTGGAGTGGACCAGCGACCGGAAGTACGCCTCGCTGCGGCGCAGCCGGGTGCCGATCCGCACCTCGTCGCGGGCGGCGACCGCGCGGTGCACGGCGGTGAGCGCCAGACAGCACAGCAGGGCGACACCGGCGACCGGCGTCGGGTCGGCGCCGACCAGGGGCGCACCGAGGTAGAGCGCGGCCGCCGCCACCATCACCGAGTGCGGCAGCAGCTGGCCGGCCAGGCTCAGCCGGGCGGTCGTGCGGGTGGGTGGCGTGACGGCGTCGGCGCCCGGGTCCCGCAGCGCAGCCAGGCACAGCAGGGCCAGGCTCGTGAACTGGGCGGCGGTGATGCCGTTGGACAGCAGCGCCAGGTGCAGCTCCGCCCCCGCGACGGCCAGGCCGCGGGCGGTGGCCCAGATGGCGGCCGCCAGCAGCAGCAGCGCACCGCTGACCCGGCGCGCGCCGGAGGAGACGGAGATCAGCACGAGTACCGCGGACAGGACCGAGGCGGTCAGCAGGCAGGCGAGCTCGAGCATCTGCCGCGCCGGTTCCGCGAGCGTGGAGGCGCCGAGCGCGGGACCGATGACCAGCACCTGCGCGAGCACCATCGACGCGCTGAAGAACAGCGCCGTCTCGGTGAGCAGCCGGGCGCCACCCGCGCGCAGCTGTCCCCGGCCGAGGGTCAGCACGGCCAGCAGCGCGAGCAGGACGGCGGGGAGCGGAGCCAGCCGGTCCGTGGGGTCGAACAGGCCCGAGCGCGGCAGGCGGCCGGCCAGCCCGACGGCCACGTTGGTGGCCAGGCCGACGAGGATCGCGACCGCGAACAGCCGCCAGCCACGGAGGCTGCGCCACCCCCGGAGGCCCGGCTCGACACGGCTGCCGCTACGCCAGAGCACCCCCACGGTGACCAGGGCGGCGGCCAGCAGGAGGAGGTCGGCAGCCATCGGGGCGGCAGGACCCGCCGCCCCACTCAGCACCGGGACGGCGAGCAGCCACCTTGCCGATGCCCACCGGCGCCTCTGCTCCACCTCTGGGATGTCGGCGCGCGGCTCCCACTAGGACAGGTGCCCGGGGGCAGCATCACCCGTTCGGGCGATACCCGGACGGGTGCGGTTGCTCAGCCGCAGACGGCGCCCTGGGCCGCGGAGCCCACGAGCTTGGCGTACTTGCCGAGCACGCCCTTGGTGTAGCGCGGGGCCGGCGGCGCCCAGCCCTCGCGGCGGCGGGCCAGCTCCTCGTCGTCCACCTGCAGCTCCAGCGTGCGGGCGGCGAGGTCCAGCCGGATCGGGTCGCCGTCCCGGACGAACGCGATCGGCCCGCCGTCGGTCGCCTCCGGGGCGATGTGCCCGACGCACAGCCCGGTGGTCCCGCCGGAGAACCGGCCGTCGGTGAGCAGCAGGACGTCCTTGCCCAGGCCCGCGCCCTTGATGGCGCCGGTGACGGCGAGCATCTCGCGCATGCCCGGGCCGCCCCGGGGCCCCTCGTAGCGGATGACCACGACATCGCCCTGCTTCAGGGTGCCCTCGGTGACGGCGTCCATCGCGCCCTGCTCGCCGTCGAAGACCCGGGCGGTGCCCTCGAAGACGTCGGCGTCGAACCCGGCGGACTTCACCACGGCACCCTCGGGTGCCAGCGAGCCGCGCAGGATCGTCAGACCACCGGTCTTGTGGATCGGGTCGTTCATCGCGTGGATGATCGCGCCGTCGGGGTCCGGGGGGTTGATCTCGGCCAGGTTCTCGGCCAGCGTCCGGCCGGTGACGGTGAGGACGTCGCCGTGCAGCAGCCCGGCGTCCAGCAGTGCCCGCATGACGACGGGCACGCCACCGATCCGGTCGACGTCGGTCATCACGAACCGGCCGAACGGCTTGACGTCGGCCAGGTGCGGGGTCCGGTCGCCGATCCGGTTGAAGTCGTCGAGGGTCAGCTCCACCTCCGCCTCGTGCGCGATCGCCATCAGGTGCAGGACGGCGTTGGTGGAGCCGCCCAGCGCCATGGTCACGGTGATGGCGTTCTCGAACGCCTCCCTGGTCATGATCTGCCGGGCGGTGATGCCCTTGCGGAGCAGGTTGACCACGGCCTCGCCGGAGGCGATCGCGATGGCGTCGCGGCGGGCGTCGGGTGCCGGCGGCGCGGCGCTGCCGGGCAGCGCCATCCCGAGGGCCTCGGCGACGCTGGCCATGGTGTTGGCGGTGTACATGCCGCCGCAGGAGCCCATCCCGGGGCAGGCGGCCTTCTCGATGGCGGTCAGCTCGTCGCGGGTGATCTTCCCGGCGGCGCAGGCGCCGACGCCCTCGAAGACGTCGATGAGCGTCAGGTCCCGGTCACCGAGCTTCCCCGGCAGGGTCGACCCGGAGTAGACGAAGACGCTGGCCAGGTCGAGGCGCGCGGCAGCCATCAGCATCCCGGGCAGCGACTTGTCACAGCCGGCCAGCAGCACCGAGCCGTCCAGCCGCTCGGCGAACATGACCGTCTCGACCGAGTCGGCGATGACCTCGCGGGAGACCAGCGAGGC
>JAOPVN010000056.1 GCA_025966175.1 Modestobacter sp.
ACCAGCCCGGAGAACCACCCGCTCACCGGCCGCCCGATGGGCCAGGTGCTGCCGGCGTCGATGATCGCGCCGGAGTCGTTCCGCCACGCCCACCACGGGGTCGTCCGGTCCACCACCACCACCACCAGCAGACCGATCGCGGTCGTGCGTTGCCCGGGTCCGGTCCAGGTGGCCGCGGCACAGCGGAGGGCACGGCGCGCCGCCTCTGATGAGTCATTCGCTCTCCACGAGCCGGCTGTCTCGACGAGCCCGGTGCGTACGCGGTCACGGCTGCTCGCGGCGACCGGCCGTTCCGCCGTCGGACCGCAGGGATCCCGCGACGCCCGGGCGCGGGGCAGCGCAGCGACCGCCGGTCAGCCCTGGCGGACGACTGCATCCAGGTACATGTCCAGCACCGCGTCGATCCGGGCGTGGGCCTCGGCGACGGCGGTGCGATTACCCGGTGTGTCCTTGGCGAACTGCTGGCACCGCGCCTCGGCGAGGTCGCTGCAGGCCAGGGTGAAGTCCACGCCCAAGGCGCCTTCCAGGCTGTCGACAGTGGTGATCATGTGACGTCCCCTTCTCTCCGCTGGGACTCGCTGTCCTTCGCGCGCCGATGCGCGCACCAGAACGATCGCCGAGGCATCCAGGCCCGGGCATCACGGCCAGCCGCACTTCGTGCACCGCGCTGGCTGCACTCTCCGATCCCCGGCCGCTGGTGCCTGCTGGCTGCAACCGGAGGTCGATGCCGCACGGGCGACCGCACGCACGGCGCATGTCCCGGCGGTGTTCCGGGTGCCGGTGGTCGGAGCTCCGGCTGGCCTGCACCCCGGATGGGTGCTGGCCCGGATGACGGGGGCTGCCCCCGTGAGGACGCTCGGGGAGCTCCCGCGCACCGCGTCGCCGCCACCGGGCGACGACACCATGCCCCTCTCGGAAGGTCCGCCATGACCGCGCACACCCATCCCGTGCCGCTGCCGCCCACCGTCTTCGTCCTGTTCGGCGCCACGGGCGACCTCGCCCGTCGAATGGTGCTGCCGGCCTTCTTCGAGCTCGCTGAGCGCGGCCTGCTGCCCGAGGACTGGCGGCTGGTGGGCAACGGCCGCGGCGACGTCTCGCACGAGGACTTCCGCGCGCGCGTGCACGAGGCGCTCACCGAGTTCGGTCCCTCGCCCGACCACGGGCCGTGGGAGGAGTTCTCGAAGCGGCTGCGCTTCGCCGGCGGCGGGTTCGGCACGGCCGACCCGGGCAGCCTGCTGGACGTCCTCGCGGGGGCCCGGGACGAGCTGGGCACCGACCCGCAGTACGTGCACTACCTCGCCGTCCCACCCGGGGGGTTCGCGCCGCTGACCGAGGGGCTCGGGCAGCACGGGCTCACCGCCGGGGCGCGGGTCGTCTACGAGAAGCCGTACGGCACCTCACCGGAGACCTTCCGGGAGCTCGACCAGCTCGTGCTTTCCGTGCTCGACGAGGACCAGGTCTTCCGCATCGACCACTTCCTCGGCAAGGAAGGCACCCAGGACCTGCACGTCCTGCGCTTCGCCAACCAGCTCTTCCAGCAGATATGGAGCCGCGAGCACGTCGCGCAGGTGCAGATCGACGTCCCGGAGGAACTCGACGTGGCCGACCGCGCCGAGTTCTACGACGCCACCGGAGCGGCGCTCGACATGCTGGTCACCCACCTGTTCCAGGTCGCCGCCGAGGTGGCCATGGAGCCACCGGGCAGCCTCACGCCGACCGACCTGCAAGCGGCCCGTGAGTCAGTGCTCGCCTGCTTCCGGCAGCTGGACCCGACGCGGGACGTCGTCCTCGGACAGTTCGAGGGCTATCGCGACCTGGACGGCGTCGCCGACGACTCCCCCACCGACACGTTCGTCGCTGCCCGCCTGTGGGTGGACACGGACCGGTGGCGGGGCGTGCCGTTCCTGCTGCGCACCGGCAAGCGGATGGCGTGCAGCGCCCAGCGGGTGAGCCTGCTGCTGCGCAGGCCGCAGGGGCCGGTCGAGACCGTGCCCGGGCACGGCAATGTCGTGTCGCTGTCACTGTCGGGCAGTGGGTCCCTCGACATCGGCCTGGTCACCAAGGAGCCCGGGCCGGACCTCGTGCTGGTCCCCGCACGGACCACGCTGGACCTCAAGCAGGTGCCGGGCGGGACGCCGCTACCGCCCTACGTCTCGCTCATCCACGACGTCCTGACCGGCGACCGATCGCTGTTCACCACCAGCGCCGGCCTGGACGGTGCCTGGGCGGCATTCGCCCCGCTCCAGGAGCGCCCGCCGCAGGTGCAGCCGTACCTGCCCGGTACGTGGGGCCCGCGTTCGGCCGACCTCCTGGCCGGCCCGGAGGGCTGGCTGCTGGGGCAGACCGCGACCGACGCGAGCTGAACTCAACGGGGTGGCGTCGACCGGCGGGCGCGCTCCGCCGCGCGGCGGAGGCCGACGGCGGTGCTGCCGACGGCCGCGGCCGGAAGGAGCACCCAGGCCGCCGGGAGGCCGGCCTGGGTCAGTCCCCAGGTCGCCAGGAGCGCCACCAGGACGGTGGCAGCGACGGTCCAGTCGTCGCCGATGACGAAGTCGATCCAGAAGCCGACGAAGGCGCGGACCCAGCGGACGACGATCATCGGAGCTCCCCGGACGACGACGCGGTACCTGTCGGCGCGACGGGCAGCTGCCAGCCGCGGACCCCGTGCAGCAGGACGACGCCGGTAGCCGCGTACAGCGCGACGAGCCCCGCCAGTGCCAGTTCGCCCCCGGGCCAGCTGCTCCCGACGCCCTGCGCGGCCCAGAACGTGCCGAAGGAGGAGAGCAGGGCCCCGACGAAGAGCTGCAGCGCCCGGCGTGGGATGCGGGCGACGAGCCGGTACGTGGCCGCGCCGACGGCGGTCAGGACGACGACCGCGGCAGCGGCCCCGATGACCGCGGAGCCGAGGGCACCGGCGGCGCCGCCGACGGCGACCACGATGACGGCGATCTCGAGCCCTTCGAGGGAGACGCCCTTGAACGCCAGCACGAAGCCGGTCCAGTCGAAGCGATCCGCCGGGACGTCGCCGGCGTCGACGTGCGCCTCCCCCTGGCCGACCGCCCATCCCTGGGCCGCGATCCGCAGCACTCCCTTGCGCAGCCACTGCAGCCCGAAGACGAGCAGCAACGCTCCGACGACCAGCCGGATCGGCTGCAGCGGGACGTCGCGCAGCGCCGTCCCCAGCGCCGTGATCAACACCACCAGCACGATCAGACCGCCGCCCGCGCCGACGAGCGCGGCCCGCCAGGAACGCGTCGCGCCGACCGCGACGACGATCGCCACCATCTCGATCACCTCGATGCCGGCGGCCAGGAAGGTGGTTCCGCTGACGGTCAGGTTCACTGCTGTCTCCCTCCACGCCGATCGCCGAGCCGCGTTGGCTCGGCGCCGCGACCGGACCTCGGGTTCAGGTCGCGTCGCTCCCCGTGGCCCGGTCACCCCGCACGAAGGTGGCGGGGTCGCTCTGCCCGGCCGCCCCGGCGGCCAGCCAGCGCGCGAAGCCGGCCGGGTCACGGCGCTCCAGCTCGTCGAGGACCTCATGGCGGCGGCGGACGACCACCTGCCGCACCGCCGGCTCCAGCCGGGAGGCCAGCGCCGCCGTCGTCCGTGACCACTCGCTGACGAGCACGGAGGTCGACAGGACCGCGACGGGGGCAGGCGAGGACTCCAGCCCGCCCGTCAGGGGTGCAGGTGCCGCCGCGGCGGCACCTGCACCCGGAGCCCGGGCGTAGCGGTCCCGGCCCGCAGGCTGGGCCCGACGGGTCCGATGGAGCCGCACGGCTCCCCCGGCGGCCACGATCACCACGCCGACCAGCGCGGCCGCGGCGACACCGGCGAGGACGAGGGCCCCCGCGACGAGCATGCTGATCGCCACCGTCCACCAGGCCGCCCGCCAGGCCGCTGCGCGGGCGGCGGCCCGGTGGTCGTGGTGCATGCCGTAGACGACGCACGCCACGAGCCCGGCCGCGACGACGACGGCCACCAGGCTGGACCCGTGGAGCACCACGATGCTGGAGAGGGCGAGGATCAGGCCGCACAGCAGGCCCGATCCGATCAGGATCCGCGCAGCGGGACCGTGGGTGGACACGAGCGACCTCCAGGATCTGCCGACGGGCTGGGACGGGTACGGCGTGGGCGTGCGCTACTGGTCACTGCGCTGGGTACCGGTCATGGAGGCCGAACCGACGGCGAGGCCGATGACGACGCGGGCGGCGAGCAGGGTCCAGAGCGTGGGCGAGAAGGCGGCCAGCAGCACGCCCACGACGAAGACCACCGCGGTGATCAGGATGGTCGGGCGGCGGCCGATCCGGTCGGCGACCCGGCCTGCGCCGAACGCGCCGATCATGGCGCCGATGACGTGCCGCCGGACCGTGCGCCCGGCCGGAGCCGGCGGGCGCCGGAGCCGTCGAGCTGCCCCGTGGCCGGAGCCGGACCGCGAGTGTCCCCCACTGACATCGGACGTTCCTCTCCTCGCCGACCCCGAGCTCTCCGTTCCAGCCTCGGCGATCCGGTGGCGGGTGTCGTCACGGGCAACGCCACTTCAGGGCTGCGGCCAGCCGGGCACCGCGCGTACCCGCTGACCGGAAAGAGGACGACCACGGGGATGCCCGACGCCTCCCGTGCGCCCCGTCAGCGGACGTCGAGCCGGATGCGGGGCCAGGAGTTGTTGTCGTACCCGCCGGGGTTCCACAGGCTGGCGGGGAACTCGGGCTGGGTCGCACCGGTGTCGTCCCAGGCCCGAGCGGTGATCTGCAC
>JAOPVN010000094.1 GCA_025966175.1 Modestobacter sp.
GCCGGCGGGAGTGAGCACGCCGTCCAGCCCGTCGGCCGTCGTCGGCACGCCCTGCAGCGTTCCGGCCGGCAGCGGGAACCGCCCCTCGGGCAGGACGACGGAGGCCTGCGTGGTCTGCGCCGGCACCAGCTGCTCGGCCAGGCCGAGTGCCTCGATCAGCTCGAGCGCCTCCGGCACCCGGGCGAGCACCGCCTCGGGCCCGGTGTCGTACCAGCGGCCGGCGAGGTCGACCCGGTCCAGCTTGCCGCCGATCCGCGACCCCGCCTCCAGCACGACCACCTCGTCGTCGGGGTGGGTGCGACGCCACTCGAAGGCGGCGGTCAGCCCGGTGATCCCGGCGCCGACGACGACCAGCCGGCTCATGTCGAGGTCAGCTCGTGGACCAACTCGGCGACGTGGGTGAGGACGCCGGGGTCGGTGTCCGGCAGGACGCCGTGGCCGAGGTTGAAGATGTGCCCGCGGGCGGCACGGCCCTGCTCGACCACGCGGCGCACCTCGCGATCGACGGTCTCCCGGTCGGCCAGCAGGACGGCGGGGTCCAGGTTGCCCTGCAGCGAGTAGCCCGGCCCGACCCGGCGGGCGGCCTCGTCCAGCGGCACCCGCCAGTCGACGCCGACGACGTCCGCCCCGGCGCTGCCGATGAGCGGCAGCAGCTCTCCGGTGCCCACCCCGAAGTGCACCTTCGGCACCTCCGGGGCGGCCAGCCCGTCGAACACCGCGCGCGAGTGCGGCAGCACCCGGCCGGCGTAGTCGGTCGCCGACAGCACCCCGGCCCAGGAGTCGAACAGCTGCACCGCGCTGGCGCCGGCGTCGACCTGGACCCGCAGGAACGTCGCGGCGCTGACCGCCAGCCGGTCCAGCAGCCGCTGCCAGGCCTCGGGCTCGGCGTACATGAAGGCCTTGGTGCGGGCGTGCTCCTTGGAGGGGCCGCCCTCGATCAGGTACGTGGCGAGGGTGAACGGCGCCCCGGCGAAGCCGATCAACGGAGTCGAGCCCAGCTCGGCGACGAGGCTGCGGACGGCGGTGGCGAGGAAGTCCAGCCGGTCGGGCTCCAGGAAGGGGAGCGCGTCGACGTCGGCGACGGTGCGCACCGGGGAGGCCACGACCGGACCGATGCCGGGCTTGATCTCGATGTCCACGCCGGCCACCACCAGCGGCAGCACGATGTCGGAGAAGAGGATCGCCGCATCGACGCCGTGCCGGCGGACCGGCTGCAGGGTGATCTCGGTGACCAGGTCGGGATCCTGGCAGGCCTGCAGCATCGCGGTGCCCGCGCGCAGTGCCCGGTACTCCGGCAGCGAGCGACCGGCCTGGCGCATGAACCAGACGGGGGTGCGGGTGACCGGGAGCCCCCGGGCCGCCCGGACCAGGTCGGAGTCGGCGGCCGGTCCTGCTGCTGTTCCCACGACTGCGGATCCTCCCAGACGCCCCCGCGCGGGGCTGCGGGCACTCGGACTCGGGACAGCCGGGTCACGGGCGGCTCACGGCGGCGCGTCGGGACGCCTCATCCTGCCGTTCGCGACCTACCCTGCGACCGTGGCCCAGCAGCGCAAACGCCTCGACGACGGCATTCCGGCGCCGGCGCAGAAGCCCGCAGAGTTCCAGGCCGCCCTCGAGGCGCTGGCGACCGTACACCCGCGCCCCGAGATCGTCGTCGAGCACATCCCCGCTCCCCAGCGGCTGGCCCCGTGGTCGCACGCGGTCGGCGCGCGGGTCGGCGTCCCGGGCGACGAGGAGGACGAGCTGGCCAGCGGCCGGTTCATCGTGCTCTTCGACCCGGAGGGCCACGAGGCATGGCAGGGCACCACCCGCTGCGTCGGCTACGTCTCGGCCAGCACCGACTCGGAGATGGTCGACGACAGCATGTTCTCCGAGGTCGCCTGGAGCTGGCTGACCGACGCGCTCACCGAGCACGGCGCCGGCCACCACTCCGTCGGCGGGACCGTCACCCGCACCGCCTCCACCCGGTTCGGCTCCATCGCCGCCCCCGAGCACTCGGTCGATGTGGAGATCCGGGCGTCGTGGACGGCGGAGGGCACGGACCTCGACAAGCACCTCACCGCCTTCCTCGAGGTGCTGGGCAACGCCGCGGGGCTGCCGCCGCCCGGGATCCACCTGCTGGACTCGAACGGGCAGACCGCCGACGCTTAGACTCCCCCCGTACTCCACTCGGCCTAACGGGACGTAGGCCGAGTGCTCGGACACGCCGGATCGTCCGCCGGGTGGTCAGCCATCGACCACCGACGCCGACCGGTCCGACGACGGGAGGCGGGATGTCCCTCGGCCGACTGTGGTCCGACGGCGTGGTGTTCGGCCCGCACGCCGGCGCGCTCGTCGTCGATCCGTCCCCCCTGGTGCGCGAGGCGCTCGCCGGCCGGCTGCGCGGGCTCGGTGCGCGCGACATCGAGGAGGCCGCCTCACTGGAGGAGGCCCGGGTGCGGGCGCACGTGTCCGGCCCCCGCGCGCTGTGCGTGCTGGAGGTCGACCTCCCCGAGGTCGGCCCGGACAACGGCAGCCGCGGTGGTGACCCCGGGCGGGGCCTGGAGCTGCTGCCCACGCTGCGCACCGAGGGCTGGCCGGTGACCGTCGTCCTCACCTCGGTGACCGACCCGGCCGTCGTCCGGGCCGCGTTCCTGGCCGGCGTGCAGGGGTACGTGCTGAAGACCAGCCCGCTGGCCACGCTGACCGAAGGGCTTCGGGCAGCGGTGTCCGGCGAGGTCTTCGCCGACCCGGGGATCGCCACCAGCCTGGCCCAGGGGTTGACCCAAACCGGGGTGGAGGAAGCTGTCGGCGAGCTGTCCGCCCGCGAGCGCGACATCCTGCGGCTGGTCGCCGACGGGCACACGAACAAGGAGATCGGCGAGAAGGTGGACCTGTCCGCACTGACCGTGAAGAGTCATCTGGCGCGCATCGCGCGCAAGCTGGGCACCGGCGACCGGGCGCACATGGTGGCGCTCGGCATCCGCTCGGGGGTCATCAACTGAGCACCGACCAGACCCCTGCCGTCCCGGCGGTGGAGTTCACCGAGCCCACTCCCCCGACCGAGATCCCCGCGGCGGAGGCCCCTGTCACCCAGCTCGTCACCGAGCCCGACACCGAGCCCGACACCGAGCCCGCCGACGACGCGCCCACCGCCGTCCCGCTGCTCGCGCCCCGCGACGGCCTGCCGCCGGCCATCGAGACCTCGACCGCACTGGTCGCCTACGCCGACGCGCTGGCCGCCGGCAGCGGGCCGGTCGCCGTCGACGCCGAACGGGCCTCCGGCTACCGGTACGGGCAGAGCGCCTACCTGGTCCAGATCCGCCGCGACGGCGCAGGCACCGGGCTGATCGACCCCGTGCCGCTGCCGGACCTGTCGGCGGTGCAGGCCGCGATCGGCGACGCCGAGTGGGTGCTGCACGCGGCCAACCAGGACCTGCCGTGCCTGGCCGAGCTCGGGCTGGTGCCCACCAGGCTGTTCGACACCGAGCTCGCCGCCCGGCTGGCCGGACTGCCGCGGGTGGGCCTGGGCGCCGTCGTCGAGTCACTGCTCGGTCTGTCGCTGCAGAAGGGCCACTCGGCCGCCGACTGGAGCACCCGGCCGCTGCCGGAGGACTGGCTGGTCTACGCCGCACTGGACGTCGAAGTGCTGGTCGACCTGCGGAACGCCCTGGCCGCGATCCTCGAGGAGCAGGGCAAGACCGAGTGGGCCCGGCAGGAGTTCGAGGCGATCCTCGCCGCCGGCCCCCCGGCCCCCAAGGTCGACCCCTGGCGGAAGACCTCGGGCATGCACGGGCTGCGCAACCGTCGGCAGCTGGCCATGGTGCGCGCGCTGTGGCAGGCCCGCGACGAGCTCGCCCGCCGTCGCGACATCGCGCCGGGCCGGGTGCTGCCCGACGCGGCGATCGTGTCCGCGGTGCAGGCCGACCCGAAGACCGAGGGCGCGCTGCTGGAGCTGCCGGTCTTCCGCGGCCGGGCCAACCGCAAGCTGGTCGGCACGTGGTTCGGCGCGCTCACCCGCGGCCGGGCACTTCCCGAGACCGAGCTGCCGCCGCACAGCAAACCCGGGGACGGGCCGCCCCCGGTGAACCGGTGGGCCGACCGCGACCCGGTGGCCGCCGCCCGGCTGAAGGCCGCCCGGGCGTCGTTGGCCGAGGTGTCCGATCAGTGGTCGGTGCCGGTGGAGAACATCCTCTCCCCCGACCTGGTGCGCCGACTCATGTGGACGCCACCGGAACCGGCCGACGCCGCCGCGGTGGCCGACGCGCTGCGCGCCGGCGGCGCCCGCGAGTGGCAGATCGAACTGACCCGCGACCTGCTCACCGAGGCGATCGCCGCCGCCTGAGCTGCGGGTCACCCCGCCCGCGGGGCGCCGCCGTCCGGCGGCGTCCCGCGGGCGGTGGCTTGCTCAGCGCGGGAACAGCTCGGTGAGCTCGAGCACGGTGCTCCAGTTGCGGGCCGTGCCGACCGGGCCGGGTCGCCGATGACGGTGCCCAGCGGGTCTCCGGCCACGACGGCGAGGAGGTCCTCTGCGGGCAGCTCCGAGTCGAGCACCACGCTGCCGCTCTGCAGCAGTGTCCGCACCTCCCCGTGCCCCTCACTCGTCAGCAGCTCCCGCAGGTCGGCCATCGCGACCCGGTGGGCCCGGCCGACGTTGATCCCCCGCACCAGCAGCACACCTCGGGTCACCCGGTGTACTCCGACCGTTCCTGACGGCCGCCCGTCAGTGGCCGGTGGCGGCCGCCCGGCGCCGGGCCAGCGCGTCGACGCTGGCGGCCAGCAGCAGGACCGCACCGGTGATGATGAAGTTGAGGTAGGCCGAGACCTGCAGCAGGCCCAGGCCGTTCGCGATGATCGCGATGACCAGACCACCCAGCACGGCGTCCCGCACCCGCCCCCGGCCGCCGAAGAGGCTGGTGCCACCGATCACCGCAGCACCGACCGCGTACAGCAGCGTGTTGCCCCCACCGGAGGACGGGTCGACCGAGCTCAGCCGGGACGCCGCGGCGATGCCGCTGATCGCGGCCAGCGAGGAGGACAGCACGAAGACCAGGACGCGGATGCGGCTGACGCTGATGCCCGCCCGCCGGGCGGCCTCGGCGTTGCCGCCGACGGCGTACACGTGCCGGCCGAACGACGTGCGGCTGAGCAGGAAGGTCAACAGCAGCAACAGCGCGACCACCACCGGCACCGCGTAGGGGATGCCGGCCAGCGTGAAGTTCGGGTTCAGTGCCCGGTTCACGTTGAGGATGCCGGTCACCGTGACGGTGATCGCGGCGATGACCACGATCCGCGCCAGCACGACCGCCAGCGGCTGCGACGCCAGGTTGCGCGCCCGCTGCACCCGCCAGCGGTTGAGCTGGAGGGCCGCGTACAGCACCACGATGACGACGGCGAGCACCCAGCCCCACACCACCGACATGCTGCTGTTGGTGAGGCCGACGAGCACCGGGTCGCGGACCGGCACGGTGCCGCCCTGGCCGATGAGCTTCAGCGTCACGCCCTGCCAGGCCAGGAACAGCGCCAGCGTCACCACGAACGACGGGATCCGGACCATGCTCACCAGCACGCCGGTGAACAGGCCGATCACCGCCCCGCAGACGACGGCCCCGAGTACCGCCCAGTACCAGGGCACGCCGTGCCGGGCCATCGCCACGGCCATGACGGCGGCGCAGACACCGCTCACCACGCCGGCGGACAGGTCGATCTCGCCCAGCAGCAGGACGAAGACCAGGCCCATCGCCAGCAGGCTGATCGGCACCGCCTGGACGAACAGGTTGGTGATGTTCAGCGGCGTCGGGAAGG
>JAOPVN010000100.1 GCA_025966175.1 Modestobacter sp.
CGCCGTGGTCTATGGGCTCGGCAACTGGGTGCTCGACGTCGCCTGCCTGGCAGCCAGCGCCGCGGCCCTCGGCGTCCGCGGCGTGTCCCTGCCGCTGCTCCTGATCGCCTACCCGGCCGGCATGGCCGCGTCGAGCATCTCGCTGCTGCCCGGCGGGATCGGCGTCGTGGACACCACCATGGTCCTGGCAATGGTGGCCGGCGGGGTCCCGGCCGCGGCCGCCCTGCCCGCCGTCCTGCTCTTCCGGCTGATCAGCCTGGTCGCCGTCGTCGCGGCAGGGTGGCTCATCGTCGCCGTCCAGGCGCGCGGTGGCCGAGTTCGATCGGTACGTTCCCGTGCACGGGCTCGATCAGCTGGGCCGGCCGGAGTCGGTGGCGCAGGGTCGGCGCGGCACCGGCGTGGGACACGAGAACCTCCGGTGCTCGGCGGTCCCGCAGACAGCATGACAGCGTGTGGGCTGCCCGCCGGCCTTCAGCCGCTCAGCCGCAGCAGCTGCACGCTCCGCGCCGGCGGAGTGGCCCCGCCGGGACCGCTCACGTCTGGGAGGTGCCGTCGCGTCTGATCTCTGCGGCGCGGTGGACGCCGCGCACGAAGTTCTGGTAGCCCGTACAGCGGCACAGGTTCCCGCTCAGCGCGTCCCTGATCTGGGCGTCGGTCGGGTCGGGCGTCCGGTCGAGCAGCTCCTCGGCGGCGAAGACCATGCCGGGCAGGCAGAACCCGCACTGGAACGAGTAGCACTCCATGAACGCCTGTTGGATCGCGCTGGGAGACTCCTCGGTCCCCAGACCCTCCAGAGTGCGGACCTCGCTACCGCTGGCCCGGCCGGCGAGCACGAGACAGGTCTTGACGCAGCGGTCGTCGACCAGGGCCGTGCAGGTCCCGCAGTCGCCGTTCCGGCAGCCGATGCGCACACCCGTCACGTCGAAGTCCTCCCGCAGGGCGTCGACCAGCGTCGCATCGCTGTCGACGAGCGCACTGACCCGTTCCCCGTTCAGTACCAGGCGCACGGCCACCTGCTCGGGTCCGGTCATCGGGCTCCCTCCCTGCTCTCGACGGCGCGGCGGACGGCGCGGTAGGCCACCTCTCCGGCCACGCGCCGCCGGTAGTCCCGATCGGCGCGGACGTCGCCCCACAGCCGGTCCGGGGGCAGCGCCTCGACCCGCTCGGCGACGGCTCGCGACACCCGGGCCCGGTCGAGTTCTCCGGGGTCCGCCTGCGGCACCGGCACGACGAGCGGCACGTCCCCGACGCCACCGAGCACGAGGTTGCAGCCCTGCTGATCGTCCCCTCGGGGCAGGAGGCAGGCCGCAGTGACGACCGGCCACGAGGACTCGCCGAGCTTGAGCTTGTAGTACCCGGACGGACGGTCCAGGACGGACCCGGGCACGGCCATGTCCACCAGGACCTCGGTCGCGGACAACGCGGGACGTTCCGGACCGACGAAGAAGTCCTGCGCCGGCACGTTCCGCCTGCCCGTCGACCCCTCGACGGCCATGGTCACCTGCAGCGCTACGAGCACGCCCGGCGCATCCGAGTAGGGCCGGGCCGCGCAGGCTGCGCCGCCGAGCGTGGCTTGGTTGCGGATCTGGATGCCCCCGGTGATGCCGCGGGCCATGCGCTGCAGCAACGGCAGTCGGGCGGCCACGACGCGCGACTCGATCAACTGCTGGTAGCTGACCATGGCCCCGATCCGGACGGTCTCCGCCGACTCCTCGATGCGGTCGGTCGCGAGGCGGCCGAGGTCGACGACGTCCGTCGGCGCGACCAGGCCCTGGGAGAGCCACGGCACCGCGAGAGTGCCCCCGCCGATGACCAGGGGGCGTCCGCCCTGTTCGGCGATGCGGAGCAGTGCGGCCGCGGCATCGGCCGGCGACCCGGGGAAGGTGACTCGGCAACGGCTCACGGCGCCTCGCCTCCTCCGGCCAGCAGAGCCAGCACCCGGGGTGGATCGAGGGGAAAGGTCGTCGCCGGAGGCGCCCCGGCCCGGCTCAGGGCGTCGTCCACGGCGTTCACCACCGCTGCCAGGGCGCCCCCGACACCGGACTCCCCCGCGCCCTTGGACCCAAGGAGGGTGTTCGGAGTGGGCACCGCGTGGTGCCCGATGGTGAACGAGGGGAGCTCGGGAGCCCGCGCGACGAGGTACTCCTTGAAGGAACGGGTGGTCAGTGCGCCGTACGGGTCGGCCTGCCACGACTCGAGCAGGGCCAGGCCCACGCCCATCGCCATCGCCCCCTGGAGTTGACCCTCCACGAGCACCTCGTCGATGACCCGGCCGCAGTCGTGCACCACTGTGAGGCCGCGCAGCACGACCGTGCCGGTACGGGGATCGACAGCCACCCTGGCGACGTAGCCGCCGCTGGAGAAGTAGGGGTAGCTGTACCGGTAGACGTCGGTCTCGCCTCCCGGATGCAGGTTCTTCGGCTGGTAACTGCGGGTGGCCGACAAGGACGAGCCCCGCCCCTCGGCGACGATCCCCCTGCAGAGCTCGGCCAGGGACACCTCCTCCCCCGCCGGCAGGTGCGCTGCACCGTCCCGGAGGACCACCTGTTCAGCCGGCACCCCCGCCATCGCTGCCGCCGAGCGCCTCAGCTCCCCGGCGACCTCTCTCGCCGCGAGCACCACGGCCGCTCCCCCGACAGAGGTCGCCCGACTGCTCGCATTTCCCGTTCCCGGCGGACACCGGTCGGTATCCCCCTGGACGACCGTCACCATGCTGCGCGACGCGCCCAGCTCGGCGGCGGCCAGCAGCGCCAGGGCGGTGTCGTTGCCGCCGCCGGGGTTGGTGACACCGCTGAGCACCTGCACGTGGCCCGATGCATCGATGCAGACGGTCGCCGACTCCGGCGCGGCGGCCGTCGGTGCGACGCCAGCTGTGAGCCGCCCTGCTGCGTGGCCGCCGCCCTCCGGGACCACCTCGAAGGCCATGCCGACCCCCTCCAGCAGGTCAGGCCCACCCGCCGTTCGCACCTGCACGCGCAGCCGCTCGTAGTCGGCCAGCGCGAGCGCCTCGTCGAGGACGGCGTGGAAGTCCCCGCTGTCGATCAGATACCCCGAGGGCATGCGGTGCGGGATGGCCTCCCGGGGAACGAGGTTGGTCCTCCGCACGTCCGCCGGATCCCGGCCCAGCTGCCGGGCCACCAGATCCATCACCCGCTCCATGACCAGGACCGGCCCCTCCTTGCCGAACCCCCGGATCGAGTGCCACGGCGGTTCGTTGGTGGCCACGACCAGCGACCGGATCTCGACGTTGGGCACGTCGTAGGCCGTGGGGAAGGTGGCGGCGCTGACGAAGGCCTGGCGCCACCCCGGTGCGGGCGACTCCGCGCCGATGGGCACCACCAGGTCGTCGCGGATCGCCTGCACCCGGCCGCTGCCGTCGAAGGCGACGCGGACGTCGTGGTACTGCTCGCGGCCGCCTCCGAGGAAGCACTCCGCCCGGCTCTCGATCCACTTCACCGGGCGCTGGCACAGCCGGCTCATCAGGCAGACCAGCGGCTCCTCGACCGGTCCGGTCATCTTGAGCCCGAATGCCCCGCCCACCCTCGGCACGACGATCCGCACCGCCTCCTCCGCCAGGCCCATCACCTGCGCCAGCTGTTCCCGCAGTTGAAACGGCTGCTGATGGGAGGCGTGGACGGTCAGGCGACCGGTCGACTCGTCCCAGGACGCGAGGTACCCGCGCGGCTCGATCGGTGCGGCGCTGCTGCGCTGCATCGAGAACGACAGCCGCAGCTGGTGCTCGGCCGCGGCGAACGCCGCCGCGGCGTCGCCCGAGGAGAACCGGTTCTCTGCCACGACGTGCGACCGGAGCTCCTCCGGCGGCCCGCTCGCCTGCCCGTCGAGGAACACCCGGGCGTCCAGGAACGCAGGCAGGTCCGCGTACTCGGCGGTGACCGCCGCGGCTCCGGCTAGGGCCGCGCGGACGTTCTCGGCGGCGACAACGGCGATCGGCTCGCCGACGTAGCGCACCTCGTCCACCGGCAGGGCATCGAACCGGCGCCGGCGGCCACCCAGGAGCTGGGGGTCCCCGAAGCTGTAGGGCAACGGCTGCAGGTGGGTCGCCACCTCCGGGCCCGCCAGGACCCGGACGACGCCCGGCACTCCCATCGCCGCGGCGGTGTCCAGGTGCATGATGCGGGCGTGCGCGCGGGTGCTGCGCACGACCGCCATGTGCAACAGGGCCGGTGGCCGGAGGTCGTCGACGTAGCGCGCTTCTCCCCCGACGAAGGAGAAGGCGTCGATCTTCGGGAACGACATCGTGCTCGCCGGCATGACTCCCCCTCGACTTCGGTGGCTCGCGGGTCGTTCGATCGGGGCGGTGCTCAGTTCGTCTTCATCCGGGCGACGCCCTCGAGGGCCAGGCCGTAACCGAGCAGTCCGTGCATGCGGGAACGGAGCTCCTCGGTGAGGACGGTCCGGGTGTACCGGCGCACGAGGCGCGGCTGCAGGAGGAGCAGTCGGGCGAGCTCGCGAGCGCGGTCCAGGAGCTGCCCGCTCGGCAACACCTCGTTCACCATGCCGATCGACTGGGCCTCCACGGCCGAGACCTTCTGCCCGGTGTACAGGAAGTAGCGGCCCCGGTTCATCCCCATCAGCAGCGGCATGACGATGTGCATGCCGTCACCCGGGACCATGCCACCGGCGAAGTGGGCGGTGTCCTGGAAGTACGTGTCCTCCGACGCCAGCACGATGTCGGAGAGGAGCGGGATCTCCGCGTGGCGCACCGCCGGGCCGTTGATGGCGGCGATGACCGGCGCCTCGATCGCCAGCAGGTTGGGCAGCAGGTGCTTGCCCTCCCAGTAGATCGGGTCGTACGTCTCCGGCGTCATGATGTTCCGGTTCGGGTGGCTCCCGGGCTGGATCGCGGGGCCGCTGAACGCCTCCCCCGTCCCGGTCATGATCACCACATCGTTCTCGCGGTCACGCCCCACCTGCAGAAAAGCGTCCTCGAACTCGTTGTGCGCCAGGAGACTCCACTGCAACGGCCCGCCGTCGCTGTGGAAGTGCATCTCCAAGATGCCGTCCTGCCGGCTCATCCTGATCGTCCGGTACCGGTCGCGGTACGTGTCGAAGGCCGATGGAGCCCGGTCCAGCTGGGTCATGTTCGGTGCGTCGTTCGGCGTACTCATGGGGACTTCCTCCAGCTGTCGTGGTGAGAACGGGCCGGCGGGCCCGCC
>JAOPVN010000116.1 GCA_025966175.1 Modestobacter sp.
CGGCGGGATCGAGGACCACCAGGCCGCGGCGGGACAACCCAGCGGTGAGGGTGTCGGCGAACGCCTCCCTTGCGGCCCGGGCCGCCTTCGGCGCCCCGATCAGCAGCGTCCGCCCGGCCAGGTCCAAGCTGCCGGTCGCCGCCAGCAGACCACCGGCGGCCAGCAGCGACCCTGCCGCGGCCCGGTCGGCGTAGCGCTCCACCGTTCCGGACGGCAGTGGCACCGGCCGGGCAGCCCGGTCCAGGAGTTCGTGGCGGGCCGGCCGCTCCTCGTCCCACAGCTCGGCCTCCCGGGCGGTGAACGCCGACCGCCGGGCCCGGGCGGCGAGCAGACCCTGTGCCCGCTGCGCGCTGTCGACCACCAGGGAGGGCGCCCCGCCGGTGAGGGCCCAAGCGACCGCGTTCGACACGGCCATCACCAGGTCGGTGGCCGGAGGCCCCAGCCCCGTCTCCACCAACCGACGCAGTCGTGGCTGGTTGTCCACCAGCACCACCGCCGCCGCCGCACTGCCCGGCAACGACGGCAACCTCGCCACCTGGCCGGCGACCGCGGCGGACAGGCCGGCCAGGTCCGCGGCCAGCGCGAGGGCCTGGCTCGTCACCGGGGCGGCGTCTGCCGGAGAGCCCGGATCGTCGCGGGGATAGCCGCGGCCGGTGACACCGGCGGCCCGTTCAGCGCCCGCCACGGCCGCCACGAGGTCCTCGACGGTCAGCTGTGCGGGATCGAAGCGCACCACTGCCCGGTGGGTCACCACGTCGACCCGCGCCAGGGACACACCGCTGACTGCCTTCAGGGTGTCCTGGACGCCGGTTGCGACGGCTGCGCCGACCGGCTCGTCCAGCCCCCAGACCTCCAGTTGGGCCCGCCCCTCGGTGGCCCACACCCGACGAGCCGGTTCGCGGTCCAGGAACGCCGTGGCCTCTCGGACCACCGCGGCCGGTGCTGCCGCCACCGCTCGGCCGGCCCGTGAGACGACGGCCACCGTGCCGCCGGCCAGCTCCCACGGCGTCCGCGCCCTAGCGCCGAGCAGTGCCGGTCCCCAGCCGGTCAGGGCACGCATGGCCCCGAAGCCGACCATCACCGCGGCTCGCCGCGCAGTGCAGCCGGGGAGAGCGAGCCGAGGCCGTCGTCGGCGCCCCGACGCGACCGGTGCGCCGCCCCGCGAGCGGACCGGCAACGGCGCACGCTCGTTCCACCGGCGCCAGGGGCGACGGGTGGTGGGACCGCCCGGACCAGCCGCCGTTGTCTGGCAGGGAGCGTTCCCCTGCCAGACCTCGCGCTGTCGGTGCTGAAGACGTGTGCCATGACCACGCAGACCTCGATGCGTGCGCCGCGCGACGTGGTCGGGAGGCGCCGCGACGGCGCGGTTGCCATTGCTGATGGTCGTCGCCCCCGCCGCGGGCCGTCCAGCCCCACGGGAGATCTGGCAGGCAACACACAGTCCACGCGGAGAAGGCGTGCGAGCAGGGTCAGTCGCTGTTCGATCCGCCGGGCCGGCCGAGGCGGACGTAGCTGGCGTACCAGTCGGGTTCGTACAGCGCCTGGGCCTGCGCGAGGGTCATCTGACGGTGGGCGCTGCCGTGTGGGCAGAGCCGGCGGTACACGTAGTCCTCGAGCGCGTCCTTGACGCGGCTGTTGGCCGGCTGCCCGTCGGCCCCGGCCAGCGGGGCGTCGGCGGTGCCGCCGATCTCCGGCCAGAGATTGGTGGGGTCGTAGCCCTCCCCGCCGTCGGACAGCGGGAGGAAGTGGTCGAGCTCGACCCGGTCGGCGTCGGACGGTCCGAGACCGGCGTAGCCCCGGTAGCCCGGCACCCGGTAGACCTGCCCGCTGCGCGGATCGGCGATCTGCCCGAACGAGCCGACCGGCGTGGACAGCTCGATCTGCTTGACCTCGTCGGTGTAGGACACCGGCGGCCGGTACTTCTTCGTGCCCGCGCAGACGGTCGTGCTGAGGTTGGCGTCGTTGACGGCGGGGTTGCGGACCGGCGTGGTCACCGGCAGCGGAAGGACGCCGGGCGGCTCGCCTGCCGGGGCAACGCCCCGACCGTCCGAGGATCCCTCCGGCGCTGAGCTGGCGGCGCGGAGCCCGGCTCCTGTCGTTCCGGAACCGCCCGGGTACATCTGCCAGCCGACCAGCACAGCGAGCAGGACTGCGAACACGGCGCTGACGACCAGCGCCCTCCGGGGGAGGTGGCGGGACATCCCACCAGTGTTGCCCGCCGGCCGCGGCTGCGGAGGTCCACCCGAACTGCACCCGGTGGATCAGGCCGTTCTGGTGCATACGCGAGGCTGCGTACGCGAGGCGAGGTCGCGATCCAGATCTCGCCCGACCGCGGTCACGAGCTGATGCAGGTCGTCGTTGCTGGCCGACGTCGGCCCCGATCCGGTCGCGAAGGCGCCCTGGAGGCGGGCTGAGGGGAGCTACGCTCCACCCAGATCTGGGCAGCGCCAGGACGGGAGCTTCCATGGAAGCCGGCGTGGACACACTGCAGAAGGCGCTGCAGATCAATCTCGACCCCCGGTGGTACGGCACGATCGCCGAGATCGGCGCCGGGCAGGAGGTCGCGCGCTGGTTCTTCCGCGCCGGTGGCGCCGCGGGCACGGTCGCCAAGTCGATGTCGGCCTACGACATGGCGGTGAGCGACGCGGTCTACGGCAAGTCGGGCCGGTACGTCTCGAAGGACCGGCTGCAGGCGATGCTGGACCACGAGTTCCAACTCGACCTCGAGCGTCTCGGCGAGCAGCGCGGCGACGAGACCGCGTTCTTCGCCTTCGCCGACACCGTGGTGGCCCGCAGCTACCGTGGCGGGAACGAGTGCCACGGCTGGATGGGCGTGAAGTTCCAGTCGCATCCCGGCGACGAGCCGAGCCAGGTGGTCCTCCACGTCCGGATGCTGGACGACGAGGCGGCGCTGCAGCAGGAGGCGCTGGGCGTGGTCGGGGTGAACCTGCTGCACGCGGCCTTCTTCCTGCACCACGAGCCCGAACTCCTGGTCGAGAGCCTGCTGGACAGGTTGACCACCGGGCGCATCGAGATCGACATGATCCAGTTGACGGGCATCGAGTTCCGGGCGGTCGACAACCGGTTGATGGCCCTCAAACTGGTGCAGGTCGGGCTGAGCGGTGCGGCGATGTTCGGGCCGGACCGCGAGGTCCTGCAGCCCAGCGAGGTGCTGCGCAAGAAGGCGATCCTGGTCGAGCGGGGCAGCTTTCGGCCGCCCACGGTGGTCAACATCGACATGCTCGAGGCGGCCCGGGCCAAGTTCGAGGGGGACCCGGCGGTCGAGCACCGCGAGGTCCTCGTGCTGACCGAGCTGACCATGGCCAACCTGCGGGCCGGTGGGGACGCCGTCGACCGCCGCGACTTCCTGGCCCGGGCGGATCTGCTCGCCGCCTGCGGGATGACCGTGCTGATCTCCGACTTCCTGGCCTACCACCGGCTCGCCGCCTACCTCTCCTGGCGCACCGACGGCCGGATCGGGATGGTCATGGGCGTCCCCAGCCTGATCGACCTGTTCGAGGAGTCCACCCACGCCGACCTGCCCGGCGGGATCCTGGAGAGCTTCGGCCGGCTGCTCAAGAACGACCTGCGGCTCTTCGTCTACCCGATGCTCCGCAACGGCGAGGTGGTCACCGTCGACACGGTCACGGTGGCGGAGTACCTGCAGCCGCTCTACGACTACCTGACCCGGCGCGGCAGCTTCGTCGGGCTGGACAACTTCAAGCCGGACTACCTGCCGATCCTCAGCCGGGACGTGCTCAAGCGGATCTCCAGCGACGACGCGACGTGGGAGGCCATGGTGCCCGCCGAGGTCGGCAGCCTGATCAAGCGGCGTGGCTTCTTCGGCTACCAGCGGGACCGCTGACCGGTCCCGCATCGCACGGCGCGCGGATTAGGGATGCTGTTGCGTGGACGCCGCTGACGACCGGGCGCGGACGGCGCTCGCCGATCTGCTCCCGCAGGGCCGGCTCGTCGAGATCGACGACGGCTACACGCTCCTCCCCCCTGGACCGGCGGGCGCGGCTCGCCCAGGTCATCCGGGAGTTCGTCCGGGCAGCGAGCCCGGCCTAGTCCTTCCGCGGGCGCCGGTCCGGCGGCTCGGCCGCCGGCTGAGCCGCTGCAGCCGTCGCTGCCACCGGTGCGCCGAGGAGTTCGTCGGCCCA